>NZ_JBVAPG010000081.1:0-38063 GCF_055413685.1 Bradyrhizobium sp. LeoA1Lang
GGTCGCCGGCGAACCAGCCGGTGTGATATCTCTCGTCATGGCGTTGCTCTCCTTTGTGGAATCAGCACCCCGAGCCTACCGGCTCAAGGTGGGCAACGCCGACCTCTTCAGTAATTCAACAGAACCCGGGACATCCCCCTTGTGCTGTCGTAGGGAATGAGCCGCTTGCGCACTTCCGCGAATGCCGCATTGGCCGCTTTTTCCGTTCCCAGGATCTTCTCGAACACCCATCGCGGCTGGAAGGTCAGCATGAACGCGCTGGAGCGGCGGCTCTGGCGCATCACATGCGCGGGCGTGGTGCACACCACGAAGATCGGTTCGCCGGCGAAGGAGAATTCCCACATCGGATCGTCCAACTGCTCAGGAATGTCGGTTGGCCAGGGAGACTTGTCCAACCGCGCAAGCTGGTCGAGCGTCGACCACATCTTGCGATAATAGGCGTCAAGCGTTTGTACCGGGCGCGGCCGCGTAAACATGATCAGTGAAGTATTGGGGCCGAACGAGCGGGCTTGCGAGACATAATGCGCTAGCTGTTCTCCGAGCACGTCGACGTCGTAGGGATCGAGGAACAGGTAGCGGAGCTGATCCTGGCGATAACCGGCTACGCCGAACACGCAGGGGAACGGCCTCGCTTCGCTGCTCATCTGCGCTTCGAACTCGGCGAACATCACGCTTTGCCAGCTACTCACCGCGAATTTCGACGCGACCTCTCCTCGTCTCAAGAACAAACGCTCCATAACGCCCCCTATACGGTTAACGCGACTACTGAACTATCAGTTTGCTTCTCATCAACAGCGGTCCGGCAATTCCGGGTAGCGACATGAGCAGCAGAATTGCAATCAAGGTGCCGTAGCCGGCGTCACCGATCGCACCTGCACCGTGTGCGGTATCGGTTCCGGCGAACTGGCTGGCGACAAGCATGGCGAACCCGATGATCGGTTGCGCGATGCCGGCAAAGATCCCGGCCGCCGTCGTGTTCACGGATGCACCGACCCCGATGAGATCGGCGGTGTAAAGCCGCTTGGTGCATTTGAGCACGAGGGGGACTGTCCCGCCGGCGACCAGGCCGAGGGTGGTGAACACCACGGTAACGTAAACAAGACCGAACGCCTTGGCGACCGGCGGCAGCAGCATCGCGACGAGGATCATGCGCAGCACGCAAATCCGGATCAGGACAGTGTCGAGTGCCGCCGCGCGGTCGGCCGCGTGACCGAGGAAGATGGAGCCGATGGCGTTGCCGATCATGAAGGCAAGTAGCGGCGTTCCGGCGGCGGTCGGCGAGATGTTGAAAAAGTGCGCCACCATCGGAATGCCCCATACGCCCGACAGCGTCGTCACCACTGCGAAGTGGGACGCAAAGGTCATGGCGCATCCCCAATTAGCCACATGCGACAACGATTGCCGCGCGGCGCCGATGACGCTCTTCAGCGTCTTGTTGCTGGATGACACCGGATTTGGCCTCAGTGCAAACTTGGCGGCAACCAGATTGGCGAGGCCGATCGCGGCGATGAACAGAAAGCAGGCGCGCCACCCGAAGCCCGTCACGGCGGCTGCAAGCGGCGTCGTGGCGATCACGCCTCCGACATAGCCTGATACCTGCGAGATGCCCGACATGATGCCGAACCGCTCGTCGGAGAAATTCTGCGCGACCAGCTTCAACAGCGCGGTGAACACCAGCGCATCGCCGCAGGCGACGATCAGGCGCGCGGCGAAGACATCAAGCAGGTTCGGTGCCAGCGCAAAGGCTGCACTGCCCAGCGACGAAGCGACCATGCTGGCCAGCACCACGCGCTTGACGCCGTAACGGTCGACCAGAAGGCCGGCGGGAATCTGCATCAGCGTGTAGCCCCAGAAGTAGCCGGAGGCGAGCATCGCGACGCCGGCGGCGTCGGTGCCGAAGTCATGCATCAGGCTCAGATTGACCGATTGCGGCGAGACGCGCTGCAGGAAGGCGATGGCGTAGGCGACAGCTACCGTCGCCCAGGCCCAATAGGAGCGGTCACCGAGCCGAGAGGCCGTCTGGGCGTATGCGGTCTGCTGACCCAGCATCGACATCACACCCTCGCATATCCAACCGAGAATAACGCGTCCGCTGAATCCGGAATCGTGCGGGACATCGCCGCATCGACCAGTGATGCGGTGCCACGGTAAGCCTGCCGGTGGTGCTTAATGTGGCCGTAGGCGCCGCGCATGATCATTTCCGGCACCTCGAGTGGTTTGCCGGGATAGAGCGTTGCGCACATCTCGACGCAGGCTGCCTGCAGCGCGGAATCCCTGATGTCGTCGAGCAGCGAGGGTGTCACTTTCTCGCAGATCTTGGCATTGGCCGCCCAGACGATTGGATTGCGTGTCCGCCATCCGTAGAACAGGCCGCCAATCCCCTTTGCGGCAGAGCTTGCGCGCGTCAGCACTTCCTGGGTGAAGAAGCCGTACAGACCGCGCCCCTGATGGGCCGGAAGTACCTCGGTGCCGCTGCGATACACCGCAGGTCCGCATGACATCTGCAGCATGCGATAGACGGAAAAGGCCGCCAGTCCCAAGCTGTCAAACACAAGGATGAGGCTATACTTGCCGTCGAAGGGGGAGGAGCTTGCTGTCCAGTGCGGTTCGGTCGCCTTCCAGTTTACCGCGATGATGCCATTCATAGCATCCATCAGCGGCTGGCGGTCGGAAGCTCCGATGCAGGACGCATCCGGAAAACTGTAGACTGCATAACCGGTCCAGGGCGAGCTGATCGCCTGGTATTGGCTGCCGAGCTTTCGCACCATGGCAGAACTCCACTGTCCATAGACAGCTATACAGGCGAGGCTCGAATGGCTTAAAGGACAATATGCCCTCGAAATCTGCCAAATCCCGACGGCTCCCCCCGCGCCCGCAGGCCGCGATGCGGCGGATTGCGATTGTCGCTTTCCCCGGCGTGACGCTGCTCGACATGTCCGGACCGGCGCAGGTGTTCGCCGAATTGGAGGCGATCGAATTACCGGGCCCCGGATATTCGCTTTCCTATCTGTCCACCTCGGGCGGACTGGTTTCGACGGATGTGGGGATGATGATCGACACGGCTCCGATCAGCAGCGTGCGACCGCACCAGATCGACACGCTGGTGATTCCGGGTGGCCCCGGCATTTGGGAGATCCGCAAGGACGCTCGCTTGATGAAATGGATTTCGCAGGCGCTGCCGCAGGTACGCCGGATCGCGTCGGTCTGTCTCGGTGCTTTCGCGCTCGCCTGGACCGGTGTGCTGGACGGCAAGCGCGCTGCGACGCACTGGCGCTATTGCCCGCGGCTGCAGGACAGCTTTCCAAATGTCCGCGTCGAACCCAATGCGATCTTCGTCAAGGATGGGCATGTCTGGTCATCGGCTGGCGTCAGCGCCGGCATCGACCTCGCGCTCGCCATGATCGAAGAGGATTTCGGCCATACGATTGCGCTCGACGTCGCCCGGCGACTGGTGGTGTTCCTGAAGCGGCCGGGCGGTCAGAGCCAATTCTCGACAGTGCTCGCGGCGCAGGCTTCCGACGTCGAAGGGCGCTTCAGCGCGCTGCACGCCTGGATCATCGAAAACATCGCCAGCGATCTCCGGGTAGAGACGTTGGCCGCGAAGGCCGGCATGACGCCGCGCACCTTCGCACGCACCTATGCCAGCCGCACCGGCATGACCCCGGCAAGCGGCGTCGAGGCCCTCCGCGTCGAAACCGCCCGGCTGCTGCTGGAGAGCCGGCAGATACACGGTGTCGTGGAGGTCGCAAAACGTGCCGGCTTCGGTGACGACGAGCGGATGCGGCGCGCCTTCCTGAGGCATCTCGGCGTATCGCCGACCGAATATAGAAACCGCTTTTCGGGCGGTTGAGCGCTGGAGTTCTTTGCTGTCGGCAGACGGGTCGTCGTAAGCGAATGGCAGCCTTTCGTTCGCGTCCGGGGTTTATCCCTTCAAGGCGGTAGCTTTTGCCGCTCATCTGCGGCTAATGTGCCGGCCAAAACGGGAGAGAAACCACCATGAATGACGGGACCTCCATCCGGCCGACGCGCAATGTCGAACTCGGGGCCAGCGGCGAAGAATACCAGAACCTGCACGAATTTGTCCGCAAAGCCCGCGCCAGGCTGAACCAGAACGCCTGGGATTACATCGTCGGCGCCGCTGAGACCGAGACCACGCTGCGGCGCAACCGGATGTCGCTGGATGAGATCGCGTTCCGGCCGCGCGTGCTGCGCAATGTCGTTCACGTCGATGCTTCGACGGAGGTGTTCGGGCGCAAATTGCGATTGCCGGTCATGCTTGCGCCGGTCGGTGCGCTCGAGATCTTCGATCCTGCGGCGGGAGCGGCGGTCGCCCGCGGTGCCGGCGCATTCGGCGCGGCGCACATGCTGAGCTCGGTGTCCGAGCCCGGGCTCGAGAATACCGCGAAGGCCGCGCCCGACGCGCTGCGCATTTTCCAGCTCTATGTCCGCGGGGATGATGCCTTCGTGGAGGACGTCGTCAGCCGCAGTGTTGCCAACGGCTATTCCGCGTTCTGCCTCACCGTTGACACCGCGCACTACAGCCGCCGCGAGCGCGACATTGCCAAGCGGTATGTCCGGGAAAGCCGTATTCGCGCCACCGGCGGCGACTTCCAGAAAGGGCTGGAATGGCGAACAGTGAAGTTGATCAAGGACAAGTTCAGGATCCCGCTGGTCGTCAAGGGGATCGCGACCGCGGAGGACGCAGTCATCGCACTCGATCACGGCGTCGACTGGATTTACGTGTCCAACCATGGAGGCCGTCAGCTCGATCACGGCCGCGGTGCGATGCACGTCCTGCCGGAAATCGTCGAGGCGGTGAGGGGGCGCGCCAAGATCATGGTGGACGGCTCGTTCTGCCGCGGCACTGACATCGTGAAGGCGATCGCCTTGGGCGCCGATCTCGTCGGCATCGGTCGCCTGCAATGCTGGGCGCTGGCCGCCGATGGCGAGAGGGGCGTCGCCCGCATGCTGGAATTGCTGGAAGACGAGGTGATCCGCTGCCTCGGCCTGCTCGGCGTGACCAGCTTCGCCGAACTCGACAAGTCCTACCTGCATCCGGCGACGGCGACCAACCCGCCGGGCGTGTTCAGCGCGTTTCCGCTGTTGGACATTGACCCGTATCGCTATTAGCGGCAGCGATTTCCCATCGACGAAGGGACGAGGGAACGCGAAGGCGCCTGTCGCGTTATCGCAACCATCGCCGCCGCATCCGAGAAGCGGGAAACGAGAATGCCGGAATGGTCGACGCGAATGGCAGATAACCCGTTCGCAGATTTCTCTCTCAAACGAGCCATTGCGCTCCGCTGGGCGCTGCGGGACATCCAGGCTCGCCGCCTGAAGATATCCCCTGTCAGCGACGAGGACCTGCGTGTCCTGAGCGAGCTCGGTCTGGTCGAGCTACAGGACGAGAGTCCCGTTCTGACCCAGGCCGGCATGGCGGTGCTGAGCGGCTGATGCAAGCTTGTGCCCGCAGCCTACCGTTTAGCGGGCCTGCAGGAAGCTCTCGCCGGAGTCGCACGGCGTGCAGCGATAGGTCAGCACGTCGTAAACCTGATCTCGCGGCTCGATCGAAGCGAGGCGCATCTGCGCGCCGCACTTCATGCATGGCATTTCGATGCCGGTCTTGAATCGCGTGCAGGTCGGCGTTGGCCGGAATGTGCGCAGCATTGAATCCCCTCTCGCCCAAAGAGACGCAACGCCACTGACCTGTGGGCGAACAATCCACCGAATCACTGTGCCACATTGCTGCCACCATTGGAATCCGCGCAAAGTGGATGCGGCCAGAAAATATTTATCGAGGGAGGTGCCGACAGCCGTAGCTGATCGGTGCAATCAACGCCGCCGTGCTACCGCGACGCCGAACAGGAATGCGACGCACAGGCTCGTTAGCGGCGCTTCGCGGGTGATCGCACTGATCGTGGAAAGCGTGCCGCCGGGTTGACGCGAGGTCTTGATCGCGTCGCTGAGCCGGTCGATCGCAGCCCGAAGTCCATCGGACACTTCCGTGATCGTGCGCGATACATCGGTTGCGGTATCGATCGCGCGTTCGCCAAGGCTGGGCTGCAGCGGGGATTCGGGTGTTTCGAAGTTCACGGCTCGAACCTCACGAGATCTGGTCTGGCTGCGCACACTGCGCCGAAGGGTCATCTTCGGCCGCTAGTCCACCAAATGCATCAGCGGCCAATTTGTTCCACCTGCGGACAGTCCGTTCGCTCTGGCGGGCGCGGAACCTCGGAGCCCGGGAGGATTTGTTCATCAGGCCAGACGCATTCGATGGAGAAGAGTCCTTGATCGGAAATCGTTCGAACCGGCACGGCGGGGCGCCGCTCTTGGTAGCACTGGCGGTAGCAGCAGCCGGCGTGCTCGGCATATTGGTGGTCGATCACGGTCCATGGAGCAAGCCGAAGGTACAGCCGGCGGCGACGGCCAATTACTCCACAACAGGGGAAGCTGCGCGAGCGGCCGGCGCCACGGTCATGCCGACGGAGCCGAAGCCGCCGATCGAGCCTGCTCCGCCCGGACCGCGGCCCGCGCACCCTGCCAACTCTACAGTCCCGCAATGAGCCTCGAGGCTGGTTTCGCTTTCCGCGGTCATGCAGGAAGTACGCTCCAGAAACATTGACGCGTCGGGCAAATCAGGAGCATAAGGACATCATCGTCGAGTTAGTGAATGCCCGCAGCGGAAATAACGCTGCGGGCATTTTGCTGTCGCGGCATGTGACCACCGATGATGCGCAGCCGGATCGCTGACTTTGTGCCACGTCAACTCGGACATTGACACGTCGGGCAAATCAGAGGCATAAGGACATCATCGCAAACATTGTGAAGCCCGCGCGGAGAAATTCGCCGCGGGCTTTTTCTTTTCCGTTTTTCGAATCGGACGACGGCCGCGCGTCACGACGCCACATCTCCGTGCCCGACGCCGCGCGTCGCAACCGCGCCGTCGTCCGAACCACTTTCACCATCGATCAGCCGGCGCGCGCGAACGCGCCGGCCCGCGGCGCGGCGCCAACGTGCCGCCGCCGCATGCGGTCCCCGACGGTCAAGGGGATAAGGTTCGCGCCGAAATGATCGCTGTCTCCGAGCGATCTGCCGCAAATTCAATATGCCGTCGCACGCAAGCGAAGCGATGCGAACCACCCGATCTGCATGAGACTTAAGTGGCAAAAACCCTTACCGAGATCCGCTCGCTGGCCCGCAGTCATACCAGGACGGCGCTGAACGTCCTGGTGGGCATCATGCGCAGCAAAGATGCAACCCCGGCCGCACGCGTATCCGCCGCCAACGCCGTTCTCGACCGCGGCTGGGGCAAGGCCCCGCAGGCAATCGAGAACGGCGGTGAAGGCCAGCTAGAACTCGTCCACCGAATAGAGCGCGTCATTGTCCATCCTGAAAATTCCGACCGCGAAAGTATTTGAACCGCTGCTGCAGCCGGCGCGATACAAGGGAGCTTTCGGGGGGCGCGGCTCCGGAAAATCGCATTTCTTTGGAGAGCTTCTTGTCGAGGCCTGCCAAGCCGAGCGCGGCACGCTCGCGGTGTGCATCCGCGAGGCGCAGCGGACATTGGCGCAATCCTCAAAACGCCTGATCGAAGGCAAGATCGCCTTGCTTGGTATCGGCAGCGGCTTCAAGCTCTTTGCCGACAAGATCGAGACGCCGGGCGACGGCATCATCATCTTCCGCGGCCTTCAGGAGCACTTTGGCCGGCGTCTTCAACTGCGCCTTATGCGCGCCCTGGAGACTCGCGCACGCCGCAATGGATGGCATTCGATCGTTTCTGATACGACAGACAATATCGCCTCCGCCAACAACTTCATCCGTGCGGGGTATCGGCTGTATCAGCCGCAGGCTCCCTGGGCGTGGCCGCACACCCTGTACTGGCGTAAAACCATGGGGTGATGCTGGAAGCGAGCTAGCGGAATGGGAGCCCAGCCAGGCTGCACGAGGCCCGCGGGTCCGCGAGAAGTTCCGAATAAGCCCGGTGGCCGTTCTGGCCGCCGGGCTTATTTTGATTCCAGGCGGCAGTTCGTTCACGTCGGGATGCTGCGAGGTGTCTTGATCCGTGGTGTTCAAGCGATAAACTGCAGTCGGTCTTGGCCACTTTGGGATCAGAAAGGCCAAGCGGGAAAACGCCAATGGCAACGGACGGCCGCAGGCCCGATGGAAGCTCGCCTATCGAGCGGCAAGCAGAAGACTATGTGGCCATGGTCGCGCGCGCCAGGGCCCTCATTCCGGCACTTCGCGAGCGGGCGGCACGGACCGAGGAATTACGGCGTCTGCCGGCGGAGACCGAGTACGACCTGCATAACGCCGGCCTGTTCCGGATTCTGCAGCCGAGGCGCGTCGGCGGCGCGGAGCTCGACTATGTCGCGCTGATCGATTGTGCCGATGCGCTGGGCCAGGGCGATGCTTCCGTAGCGTGGAATTTCGCCAATCTTGCGAGCCACCACTGGATGCTTGGGATGTTCGATCCACAGGCGCAGGATGTGGTCTGGAGCAAGGAACCGAATACCCTGATTGCGTCCTCTTTCATATTCCCCGCCGGCCGGGCGCGGAAAGTCGATGGCGGCCACGTGTTGACCGGATGCTGGCCATTCTCGTCAGGCGTCGAGTCCTGCGAATGGAATATGCTTGGCAGCGTGGTCTCCTCCGATGACGAGGCCGATGGAGTCGAATATCGGATCTTCCTGCTCAACCGGCGAGACTACAGGATCAAGGATATCTGGAACGCGACCGGCCTGCGTGGGACCGGATCGAACGAGGTCGAGGTTGAGGGAGCCTTTGTCGCAAATGCGATGTCGATCGCGGTGAGCGATCTCACGGGCGGGCCGACGCCTGGCAGTTCGGTCAATCCGAACCCGCTCTACGCGCTGCCGGTGTTCGCGCTGTTTCCATATGTCCTGTCAGGCGTCGCCCTCGGCAATGCACAGGCTTGTCTCGACGACTATGTCGAGATCGCCCGCCACCGCGTTTCGACCTCCAATCGCGCCAAGCTTGGCGACATGCAGAGCACACAGATCAAGATCGCGGAGGCTTCCGCCAAGATCGACGCGGCGCGCCTGATCATGCGATCGAACTGCATCGGCGCGATGGCGGACGCACGGAGCGGCCATATCCCCGCTATCGCCGCCAAGACCAGGCTGCGGCGCGATGGTGCTTTCTCGGTCAATCTCTGCAGCGAGGCGGTGTCGCTGCTGTTTGCCGCGAGCGGGGCGCGCAGCCTTTTCACGGCAGGTACGTTGCAGCGGCAGTTCCGCGACGCCCATGCGGTCAATTCACACCTTGCCTTCAATTTCGACGCGGCAGGGACCAACTATGGACGTGTGGCGCTGGGCTTGCCGTCCGAAAATCTGACGCTCTGAGGTTCACCGGATGTCTGATGTACCCAAGCATCCGGCCGATCCGGCCAATGAATTTGCCAGCGGCAACTCACCGATCGATCCTCGGGATTTTCGCAGTGCGTTGGGCACATTCGCAACCGGTGTCACGATCGTCACGGCGATGGCCGCGGACGGCAGGCCGTATGGCGTCACCTGCAACTCCTTTGCGTCGGTATCGCTCAATCCGCCGCTGGTGTTGTGGAGCCTTGGCCTGTTCTCGCAGGGCCTGCCCATCTTCCAGAATGCGAGCCACTTCACGGTCAATGTGCTCGGTGCGTCCCAGCAGGCATTGGCGTCGCAATTTGCAAAATCCTCAAACGATAAATTCGCCGGGGTGAGCTGGACGCCTGGACTGGGGAATGCGCCCGTCATCGCCGACAGCGTCGCCAACTTTCAGTGTCGTGCTGTCAATCGCTACTATGGCGGTGATCACGTCATATTCTTGGGTGCGGTTGAGGCCTATTCCTACAACCGGCAGGAGCCCTTGCTGTTTGCGCGCGGGTCGTTCGGTCGCTTTCTCGCGGACGAGGGCGGCAAATAGACCCGGATAGCCCCGGGTGACGAGGCCTCGGGTGCACGGCAGCGCTTCACCAAATCGGCGCAGTCACTTTGGAAGCTGAAGCTGAAATTACCTAAGTTTGTCGTAGAGTTGTCGGATGTGTCGCACGTGCCGTCCAGGTGGCAGATACAGGCGAGAGCTACTTGGGCGAGACAGGAGAGGGGCTCCGGACGGCTGGCTTCCCACGTCAGGATCGGAGCGCTACACTCACATCAACGTATGAAGCCGCTTTTCAGTTGAAAAGCCGGTTTTGGTTGACTACGGAAGAACTACATCCCAGGCAGTTTTTGCTTTCGGAGTTGTAACGAGCGTGCCCCAGGATAAAACGGGCGAGACTCGCGGATTTTCGACCAGCAAATTGTCGGTTCTCCGCAAGCATCCATACTTTGTCGATCTCGAACCCGAAGCGTTCGAGCAGCTCTGTCGTTATGCCAAACACACGACGCTGAAGCGCGGAGCCGCGATCTTCTCGAAGGGTGATCCAGGCACAAGCCTGTTTGCAGTGATATCGGGCACAGTGAAAATCAGCATTTCATCGCCCGATGGCCGCAATGCGATCCTGAACTTGATCGAGGCCGGAGAGATCTTCGGCGAGATCGCAGTGCTTGACTCAGGCTTGCGGACCGCCGACGCGACCGCGAACAGCAATTGCGAACTTTTCATCATCGATAAGCGCGAATTCATTCCCTTCGTCCGAAGCCAGCCGGCGCTAGCGATGAAGTTTATCGAGCTCCTGTGCGTACGGCTACGCTGGACCAGCGATCAAGTCGAACAGGTCATCCTTCAAGACCTTCCAGGTCGGGTCGCCAGCGCTTTGCTTCGCCTTACTGAAAAGCACAAGCCTGAGCCGCAAGGTCGTGTCATAGCCATCACCCAGCAAGAGATCAGCGAGATGGTCGGCATGACCCGTGAAAGCATCAACAAGCAGCTTCGGGTTTGGGCCACGCGTGGCTGGGTGCGGCTCGAGCACGGCGCGATCGTGGTGTTGAAGCCGGAAGAACTACAGACGCTGGTCGATTCTGGATCGGAAAACGGCAGCGAATAGCATCGCTCCGTGACATCTTTCACAACGCGGTGAGTTCGTCGGGCCTGTGAAGCTGCTCACAGGGTAGTGGCGCGCGTTGCGGTAACCCCAGGTCAGGGACCGCAATGTGGAGAGATCCATGCACGACTCATTCGACCAGCCCCCTGACGACGACCAGAACATTTATCAAAGCTGGAGCATCAAGCTCATTGCTTTGCCGTTGCTCATCGTCATCGCCCTGATCGGCATGGTGGTTAGTCATCCGTCGGCTGTGAATTGGGTTTCGGACACGGCGCAAGCCGAGCCTGTCGGCCCAGACTTCGTCGGTCCAGACATCATACCGGACGCTCCCCGACCGACACGACTTGCTCTCCCGGCGAGTCGAGTCCGCACGCTCCCCGGCGATTGATGTCGCTGCTTGGCGGAACCCGACTTGGCCCCGCTGGACGGCTTATGCCCTGTTTCGCACGCAAATTCCCGACAATCCCCCCTCGGCGGCACCGGAATTTGATGTTACCTATTTGACATGAACGAGCGTGCCAAGATCGACATTCGCCATTCAACCTGTCCGCACGATTGTCCGTCGGCCTGTGCGCTCGACATCGAGGTGATCGAGGGCCGCTCGATTGGCCGGGTCCGCGGCTCAAAGTTGCAGACCTATACGGCAGGTGTCGTCTGCGCCAAGGTTGCGCGTTATGCCGAGCGTGTCCATCATCCCGAGCGGCTGCTCCACCCGATGCGGCGAACCGGGCCGAAGGGCTCGGGCCAGTTTGACCGGATTTCCTGGGACGAGGCGCTCGACGAGATCGTCGCTCGCTTCAATGCGGCCGAACGCGAATTCGGAGCCGAGTCGATCTGGCCCTATTACTACGCCGGCACCATGGGGCTCGTGATGCGTGATGGCATCAATCGCCTGGCGCATGTCAAGAAATACTCCCGCTTCTATTCTACGATTTGCGCGAATATCGCGCGCGTCGGATTTTCGGTCGGCACAGGCAAGATCGCTGGCGTCGATCCGCGTGAAATGGGCGTCTCTGACCTCGTCGTGATCTGGGGAACCAACCCGGTGAACACCCAGGTCAACGTCATGACACACGCGATGCGCGCTCGGAAGGACCGGGGCGCCAAGATTGCCGCGATCGATATCTACAACAATGACACGGTGAAACAGGCTGACGTGAAGATCATCCTGCGCCCCGGCACGGACGCCGCTTTCGCCTGCGGCGTCATGCATGTGCTGTTTCGCGAAGGGTATGCGGATCGCGCTTACATGGATCGCTATACGGACTGCCCGGATGAACTGGAGGCACATCTCGCCACCAGGACGCCCGAATGGGCTTCGTCGATATCAGGCGTGCCGGTGCAGGAGATCGAGGCTTTCGCCCGTCTGGTCGGCCAGACCAAACGCTCGTTCTTCCGCTTGGGCTACGGCTTCACACGAAGCCGAAATGGTGCGGCGCAAATGCACGCGGCGCTCTGCATCCCGGCGGTGACCGGTGCCTGGCAATATGAAGGTGGCGGTGCATTTTTCAACAATGCCGCGATCTGGAAATTCAACGAGTCCGTCATCGAGGGACATGATGCGATCGACCGCACTACACGTTGGCTCGATCAATCGAGGATCGGACGTATCCTGACCGGCGACGCCGAGGCCTTGAAGGGCGGACCGCCGGTCAAGGCGATGCTGATCCAGAACACCAATCCGGTGACGGTGGCGCCGGAGCAGACCTTGGTGCGCGAAGGGTTTGCTCGGGAGGATCTGTTCGTGGCGATCCATGAGCAGTTCATGACCGAGACCGCAGCTATGGCCGATATCGTCCTGCCCGCGACGATGTTCATGGAGCACGACGATCTCTATTACGGCGGCGGTCACCAACACATTTCAGTTGGGCCCAAGCTGATCGAGCCTCCGGCCGAATGCCGCAGCAACCATCAAGTGATTCAGGCACTCGGGCGCCGCCTCAATGCAGTCCATCCTGGCTTTGAGATGTCGCCGCGTGAATTGATCGACGTGACGCTGAAGAAGAGCGGCCATGGCGATATCGAGAGGCTGGAGGCGGATCTGTGGCGTGACATCCAGCCGGATTTCCGGACCTCGCACTACCTCGACGGCTTTGCACACGCGGACAAGAAGTTCCACTTCAAAGCCGATTGGGCGCATCCGCCTTTCGGGATCGCGGGTCTGGGGCCGTGGGATCAGATGCCGTCGCTACCCGACCATTGGACCATTATTGAAGAGGCCGACGAGCAGCATCCGTTCCGGCTGGCGACCTCGCCGTCACGGAGCTATCTCAACACCAGTTTCAATGAGACGGCGGGATCCCAGGCACGCGAGGGTAGGCCGACGGTGATGATCCATCCGGACGACGCGGCGGGCCTTTCGATTGCCGACGGCGATGCGGTGACGCTCGGCAACATGCGCGGCGAAACGACGCTAACGGCAAAGCTGTTTGACGGCGTGCGTCGCGGCGTGCTGATCGCCGAATCCATCCACCCAAATAAGGCCCATATCGGTGGCCGCGGCATCAATACGCTGACGGGCGCCGAGACGGTCGCCCCTGTCGGCGGCGCCGCGTTCCACGACAACAAGGTTTGGGTCCGGAAGGCTCGGGTCTCAGCCTAAATCGCTCTTGCAGTCGGCCGCCACCTGCCGCAAATGGTTGCCGGAAACGGCAAGAAAAGGCAGGCCAGATGACCGAGAGCAGCAGCGTGATCCTGGAGAAGCGGGGCCAGGCGTTCTGGATCACGATCAACCGGCCGGACAAGCGCAATGCGCTCAATGGTGACGTGATCGCGGGCATCGCAAGAGGTTATCGCGACGCTCACGATGACAGCGAGGTCCGCATCATCGTGCTGACGGGAGCGGGCGACAAGGCCTTTTGCGCCGGTGCCGACCTGCAGAACAGCGGCGCCGCCTTCGCGATGGACTATTCCAAGCCGAATGTCGACTACGCTGATCTGTTACGGCTCTCGCAAAATTCGACCAAACCCGCGATCGCGCGCGTGGGTGGCGTGTGCATGGCCGGCGGCATGGGCCTGCTATGTATGACCGATATGGCCGTGGCCGCCGACCACGTGATCTTCGGCCTTCCGGAGGTAAAGGTCGGCGTCTTCCCGATGCAGGTGATGAGCCTTTTGCAGTCGATGGCGCCGCCACGCCTTGTCAGCGAATGGGCGCTGACTGGCGAGCCTTTTGACGCCAAGGCCGCGCAGGCCGCGGGGCTGCTGAACTATGTGGTGCCGGCCGCCGAGCTTGATATGAAGGTCGAGTGGTTGATCAATCGCATCGTCGACAAGTCGCCGACCGCGATCCGGCGCGGCAAATATGCCATGCGCGCGATCGCCTCGATGTCATTCGACGAGAGCATCGCCTATACCGAGAGCCAGATCGCGCTATTGGCGATGACCGAGGATGCCAAGGAAGGCCTCAAGGCGTTCAGCGAGAAGCGCAAACCATCCTGGCCCGGGCGATAGAGCCGATCCAGGATAAGGAAATCTGCGCTCGTCGCGCCTACTGCGACTATCCCGGATTCGCCTTGAGTCCGGCTGCTTCGATGCCGGCGATCGCGCAGATCTCGTCATTATCCGATGTGTCGCCGCTGACGCCAACGGCACCAAGCAGCGTGGTGCCATCCAGAACGAGTACGCCGCCGGGCACCGGCACGAGGCGACCCTGCGCCAGCGCATTCACGGCGCCGATGAAATAGGCCTGCTCCTGCGCGCGCTGAAACAACGCCCGTGACCCCATGCCGAGCGCCAGCGCCCCATAGGCTTTACCATGCGCGATTTCGGCGCGCATCAGGCTGGTCCCATCCTGCGCGGCAGTCAGTTTGACCGCGCCGCGCGCATCGAGAATGGTGACGACAAGCGGCTTGAGCTTTTTCTCGACCGCTTCGGCAAGCGCGGCGTCAAGGATCTTTCGGGCAACATCAAGCGTAAGCTCAGTCATGGAGGGGTTCCTTTGCGGGAGAGGACAGACCTTCGGATTTCGCACGATCCAGGCTCATGGCCAACACGCGCGCGGCATGGAGCGGGGAACGTGTGGTGCCATCCCTGATCTGGTGTCGGCACGAAGTGCCGTCAGCGACGATCAGCGTTGCATCGTCGGCGCGGCGTATTGCGGGAAGGAGAGAGAGTTCGGCCATATCGATCGACGCCTGGTAGGTGTCGGCGCCGTAGCCGAACGCGCCGGCCATGCCACAACAGCTCGACTCGATGCTTTCGACATTCAGGTCCGGGACAAGGCGCAGCACCTTTTCGACAGGTTTGAACGCGCCGAACGATTTCTGATGGCAATGGCCGTGAACCAGGGCTTTGTTGGCAATGGCGCCAAGCGGCAACCGCAAGCGGCCGGCCTCCGCTTCGCGCACCAAGAACTCCTCAAAGAGCAGCGCATGGGCACTGATGCCTCTTGCGATTTCGTCGGAACGCAATGAGAGGAGTTCGTCGCGCAGCGTCAGGAGGCAGCTCGGTTCTAGCCCGACGATCGGCACTCCGCGCGCTGCGAAAGGCGCGTAGGTGGCGACCAGCCGATCCAATTCGATGCGAGCCTGATCCACCATGCCGGCCGAGAGAAATGTGCGTCCGCAACAAAGCGGCCGGGCGCGATCGATGGGCCTCGGGAGATGAACGCGGTAGCCGCCCTCCACGAGCACACGCAGCGCGGCATCGAGGTTCTCGCGCTCATAGGTGCTGTTGAAGGTATCGGCGAACAGAACCACTTCATGGCCCTCTTCCGGACCAAAGACGTCCGCGTCCATCTTGAAGACATCGCGCCGGAATGCCGGCAGCGATCGCTTCGAACTGATGCCCGCGAACCTCTCGAACAGCGCCCGTAACGAGCGGCTGCTGTTGCGCCAATTGGCTAGCGGCGCGAAGCGCGACGCCAGACCTGCATAGCGGGGCAAATAGCCAACCAGCCGGTCGCGGAGCGAGAGTCCGTGGTTCGCCGCTCGCGCAGCCAATACCTCGATCTTCATCTTGGCCATGTCGACCCCGGTCGGACACTCATGACGACAGGCCTTGCAGGAGACGCAGAGCTTCAGCGTCTCCATCATCTCGTCCGATGAAAGCGCGTCAGGTCCCAACTGCCCGGAGATGGCCAGCCGCAACGTGTTGGCGCGTCCGCGCGTAACGTCCTTCTCGTTGCGTGTCGCGCGATAGGACGGGCACATCACGCCGCCCTCGAGCTTCCGGCAAGCGCCGTTATTGTTGCACATCTCGACGGCACCCTGGAAACCGCCGCCGGCGCCGGGATAAGCCGACCAGTCGAGCACGGTTTTCAGCTCGTTGACCTTGTATTGTGGCGAGTAGCGGAACAACGCGCGGTCATCCATCCTTGGCGGATCGACGATCTTGCCGGGGTTGAGTACATTGTTCGGATCGAACCGGTGTTTGATCTCCCTGAAATCGGCGACAATGCGCGCGCCGAACATCGTCTCGTGAAATTCCGACCGCACCAGGCCGTCGCCATGCTCGCCGGAATGTGAGCCCTTGTATTCGCGCACCAGGGCAAATGCCTCTTCGGCGATGGCGCGCATCGCCTTGACGTCCTTTTCGAGCTTGAGGTTAAGCACAGGGCGGACATGCAGACAGCCTTCGGAGGCGTGAGCGTACATCGTGCCGCTGGTGCCGTGCTTGGCGAAGACGGCGTTGAGCCGGTCGGTGTATTCAGCGAGATGCGGCAACGGCACCGCGCAATCCTCGACGAAGGAGACCGGCTTGCCTTCCTGCTTCATCGACATCATGACGTTGAGGCCGGCGGCGCGGAAGTCGGCGATAGCGCTCTGCAAGGCGGGTTCGACGATCTCGACCACGCCGCCCCATTTGCGCGGCGGCTTGTCCCAGCCGAAGCCGAGATCTCCCATCAACTCGCCCAGTTGCTTCAGCCGCGCGAGATTTTCAGCCTGATCTTCCTCGGCGAATTCCACGACCAGGATGGCATCGGGATCCCCGCGCACGGCAGAGGCGATGACTGGCTTGAACATCGCGATATCGCGGCCGAGCGCGATCATCGTGCGATCGACCAGTTCGACTGCGATCGGCCGCAGCTTGACCAGATGCTGGGCCGCGTCCATCGCCTCGTAGAAGCTGCCAAAATGACAGACGCCCAGCACCTTGTTGCGGATCGTCGGCCACAGCTTGAGCTCGACCTTGGTAGTGAAGGCGAGGGTACCCTCGGATCCCACTAACAAATGCGCCAAGTTGTTCGGCGCATTGCGCGGCACCAGCGCATCGAGATTGTAGCCGCCGACCCGGCGCTGCACCTTCGGGAATTTGTCCGCGATCTCGGCCGCCTCACGCCCGCCGAGATCAAGCATGTCGCGAAACAGCGCAAGCCCGCTGTCCGGTGAATTCACGCGCGCGAGATCCCGCGGCACTTCGCCGAAATGCAGGAGCGTGCCGTCGGCAAGCGCAGCATCCATCGACAGCGTATTGTCGCGCATGGTGCCGTAGCGCAGCGAACGCCCACCGCAGGAATTGTTGCCGGCCATGCCGCCAATGGTGGCGCGTGAGGCGGTCGAGACGTCGACCGGAAACCACAGCCCATGCTTCCTGAGCTGGCGGTTGAGATCGTCGAGTACGATGCCCGGCTCGACCACGCAGGTTCGGTTCTCGACATCCAGCGAGAGGATTCTGTTCAGGTGCCGGGAGAAATCGATCACAATGCCGTGGTTAACGGTTTGGCCGCATTGCGAGGTGCCGCCTCCACGGGGAGTCGCGATCCGGCCGGCGTCGCGCGCGATCGTCAGCGCCCGTAGCGCCTCGTCCATGGTTCGGGGAACCACCACGCCCTCGGGCACGATCTGGTAGAACGAGGCGTCGGTCGCGTAGCGTCCGCGGCTGAAGGCGTCGAAAAGGACGTCGCCTGTAATCTCCCGGGCCAGGCGCGTAGCGAGCGCGCTGCTGCCAGCCGTTTTTTTGGTCTGTTCGGCTTTCATTGCCGGCGCCGGTCGGTTCTCGTGCATTGCACCATTCTCTTGCCTCCCAGGGACCGGCTTGGCAAGGCAAAGCCCTGCTTCTTATGCATTGATGGGCACCGTTGAGCGAGGGACAAGCCCGCAAAATGGTGATATTCGAGCGGCTCGCGACGCCAAGTTAGACCGGGAAGGACGCCTCATGACCCTGCATACTGGACGGCATTTTCTGCAGATTCCGGGACCGACCAACGTGCCGGATCGGGTTCTGCGTGCCATGGACATGCCGACCCTGGACCATCGCGGTCCCGAATTTGCGGAGCTCGGCCATGCGGTGCTGGCGGCCATGCAACGGGTATTCCGGACCAAGCAGCCGGTGATCATTTATCCGTCCTCGGGGACGGGCGCCTGGGAGGCCGCGATCGTCAATACGCTCGCCCCCGGTGACAAGGTGCTGATGTGCGAGACTGGCCAGTTCGCCGTGCTGTGGCGCGGCATTGCCGACAAGTTCAAGCTCGACATCGACTTCGTTCCCGGTGACTGGCGCCACGGGGCCGATCTTGAGCAGATCGACGCGCGGCTATCCGCCGACCGCCAGCACAAGATCAAGGCCGTCATGATCGTCCACAACGAGACCTCCACCGGGTGCGTTACGTACCCCCTCGAGGTTCGCAAGATCATGGATCGGATCAACCATCCGGCGCTCTTGATGGTCGACACCATCTCCGGCCTCGGTTCGCTTGAATATGAACATGACGCCTGGGGCATCGACGTGTCGGTCGCGGGTTCCCAGAAGGGATTGATGCTGCCGCCGGGCCTCGGCTTCAACGCCGTTTCGGAGAAGGCGCTGGCGGTGGCTAAGGCCAATCCGGCGATGCGCTCCTATTGGGACTGGCAGGACGTCATCGCCATCAACAAGGTGGGCACTTGGCCCTATACGCCGGCGACCAACTTGCTGATGGGCCTGAGAGAGGCCGTGAAGATGCTGGAAGAGGAGGGCCTCGAAAATGTCTTCGCCCGCCACAAGCGCCACAGTGCGGCAACGCGCGCGGCGATGAAGACGTGGGGGCTGGAGACCCAGTGTCAGGATCCCCAAGCGCATTCGCCGGCCCTGACCGGCGTGGTGATGCCGGAAGGCCATGACGCCGACAATTTCCGCAAGGTGGTGCTGGAAAACTTCGACATGTCGCTTGGTACCGGCCTCAACAAGATCAAGGGCAAGGTTTTCCGGATCGGCCATATCGGGCACTTCAACGACCTGATGCTGATGGGAACGCTGTCGGGCGTCGAGATGGGGCTGGACCTGGCCAAGGTGCCGCATCGGAGCGGCGGCGTGTTGGCGGCGATGGAGGTGCTCAAGGGCCGCGATGTCCTGCAGATGCCGAAGGCCGCCGTCGCCTGAGCCGGTCCAATAACAACAGAGAGATCGCCATGAACGCCCCGGTCACCGCCAGCGAAGACCTGATCTATTCCGTCGAGGACGGGATCGCCAAGATCACGTTCAACCGGCCCCAGGCGCGTAACGCCCTGACCTTTGCGATGTACGAGCAGTTGGCCTCGATCTGCGAGAGCATCAATGGGGACCGCTCGATCAAGGCGCTGATTTTGACCGGCGCCGGTGACAAGGCTTTTGCCTCCGGTACCGACATCTCGCAATTCCGCGCCTTCAAGACCGCGCAGGACGCGCTTGACTATGAAGCGCGGATCGACCGTGTGCTCGGCGCTCTTGAGCAGTGCAGGGTGCCTGTCATTGCGGCGATTGCCGGAGCCTGCACGGGCGGCGGCGCCGGGATCGCGGCCTGCTGCGACATCCGGATCGGTACCGAAGCGACGCGGATTGGGTTTCCAATTGCGCGCACGCTCGGCAATTGCCTGTCGATGTCGAATATCTCACGCATCGTCGCGCTGATCGGTCCGGCGCGCACCAAGGATATGATTTTCAAGGCGCGCCTGGTTGAGGCCCCGGAAGCGCTGGCGCTCGGCTTGCTCAATGAAGTCGTACCCGACGTCGCGACCCTGCAGCGCCGCGCTGACGAGACCGCAAAGCTCATTGCGAGCCACGCGCCGATCACGCTTGAGGTGACCAAGGAGGCGGTGCGCCGCATCCGCCGCACGCTGTCGCGCGATGAGGGAGAGGATCTGATCCTGCGCGCCTATATGAGCGAGGATTTTCGCGAGGGCATGGACGCCTTCCTCAACAAGCGCTCGCCGAACTGGAAGGGCAAGTAGGTATCATCGTCTTTTCTACGGTCGACGCTGGGCGGACGCTGCCACGAGCGCGGTGTGCGCTGGGCGGGCTCGCGGAGAGGACCGATTCCTCGCGATGGCTCTTACAATCTCATCCCAAAGTCAGTAGCAATGTGGCGGTTCGCGGCTTGAACTTCGCGTTCCCAGTCCGCACAATGGCGTCCGCAGGCATGCCCCTGATGTGCCAAATCCAAATAAAGACATAGGGAAGAGACGTGAGACATTTTGCAGGAGCCGCGACCGCTTTGGCGGCCGTTCTTATGACCGCGCCGGCACTTGCTACCTGGGAGCCGACCAAACCGGTCGAGATCGTCGTCGCTGCCGGAGCCGGCGGCGCCTCCGACCAGATGGCGCGCATGATGCAGGCAGCGATCCAGAAGAACAATCTGATGAAGCAGCCGATAGTGGTCTCGCTCAAGGGCGGCGCATCGGGTGCCGAAGCGCTGATGTACATGAAATCGAGCGAGGGTGATCCAAACAAGGTGCTGATCGCCTATTCCCTGATCTACATGCTGCCGCTGTCGGCGAAAATTCCGTTCAACTGGCGTGACCTCACTCCGGTATCGGTGGTTGCAATGGATCAGTTCGTCTTGTGGGACAACGCATCGGGTCCAAAGACTGTGAAGGAGTTCATCGCGGCGGCGAAGGCTGCGTCTTCACCGTTCAAGATGGGCGGCACCGGCTCCAAGCGTGAGGATCATGTACTCACCGTCTTCATGGAGCAGAAGACCGGCGCCAAGTTCTCTTATCTGCCGTACAAGTCCGGCGGAGAGGCGGCGACGCAATTGGTCGGGAATCACACCGAATCCAACGTCAACAATCCCTCTGAGAATCTGGAAGTCTGGCGTGCCGGCCAGGTGCGCGCGCTCTGCGTGTTCGATAAGGAGCGCATCTCCTACAAGACCAAGGTCACCGAAACGCAATCCTGGAACGATATCCCGACCTGCAAGGAAGAAGGGCTCGACGTCCAATACCTGATGCTGCGGGCGATGTTCCTGCCCGGCAAGGTCACGGCCGAGCAGCAGGCATTCTATGTCGACCTGTTCCAGAAAGTGACGCAAACGCCAGAATATAAGGACTATATGGAAAAGCAGGCGCTGAAGCCGATCTTCCTCACCGGCAAGGACATGGTGCAGTTCCTTGAGGAAGACGACAAGCTCAATGCCTCGCTGATGAACGAAGCGGGCTTCGTCGCGAAGTAGCGCGTCTCGGCAGCAGTCGGATTTCCGGTCTCATTTATCCGCATGGCCGTAGCCGGCCATGCGGATACGGACATTTTCGATCTCTTCGGTAGGCAGCAGGCGCGGTTTCCCGATCTGCAGGCAGCCGTGATACTGCCGCGCCAGCGTTTCGACCTCGACCGCAAGCCACATGGCTCTCGCAAGCGATGGCCCGACGGCGATCATGCCGTGATGTTCGAGCAGGCAGGCCAGCCTTCCATCAAGCGCCTTGACGGCATGCGCCGAAAGTTCCTGCGTGCCGAATGTCGCGTATGGCGCGCAGCGGATCGTGTCGCCGCCGGCGCAAGCGACCATGTAGTGGATCGGCGGGATCTCCAGGCCCATGATGGCGAGGACCGTGCAATAGATGGGATGGGTATGAACCACGGCGTTCACGTCCGGGCGAGCGCGCAGGATATCCAAGTGGAAGCGCCATTCGCTCGATGGCCGCTGCTCTGGATCAAATGAACCGTCGAGGCCCATATAGACGATCTGCTCGGGCCGCATCGTCTCATAGGGTACGCTGGTCGGGGTGATCAGCAGGCCACCCTCGTGCCGCAGGCTGATGTTGCCCGAGGTGCCCTGGTTGATGCCGAGCGCATTCATGCGCAGGCAGGCATCTATGATGGATTGGCGTTTTTCCTTGTCGTTCATGGTTAACCTATCAAACGCCGTTTATGGCCTCGGAGAATGCTTGATTATTGCGTCGCAGTATAGTCGAACATTGCCTCGAAAGTCTGATCGGGAGAGGCCATGACCAGCGCTGTGCTAGGCATTATCGGCGGATCCGGCATCTACGACTTGCCGGGTCTTGAAAACGTCCGCGAGGAGGCGATCAGGAGCCCCTGGGGCGAGCCCTCCGCGCCACTTCGCTTTGGCACCATTGCCGGCCTGCCGATCGTGTTCCTGCCGCGGCACGACAAGGGGCACCGCCTGTCTCCCTCCGACATCAACTACCGAGCCAATATCGATGTCCTGAAGCGGGCAGGGGTCACCGACCTCGTATCGCTGTCGGCTTGCGGCTCGTTCAAGGAGGAACTGCCACCTGGCACTTTCGTGATCATCGATCAATTCGTGGACCGCACCTATAAGCGCGAAAGCTCGTTCTTCGGCAAAGGCTGCGTCGCCCATGTCTCGATGGCGCATCCGGTGTCGCCGCGCCTGCGCATTCATTTGGCAGCCGCCGCAGAGGCCGAAGGCATTCCCTTCGCGCGCGGCGGCACTTATCTGTGCATGGAAGGTCCGCAGTTCTCGAGCCTTGCCGAAAGTCTGACGTACAAGGAACTCGGCTACTCGGTGATCGGCATGACCAACATGCCTGAGGCGAAGCTCGCTCGCGAAGCGGAGATTTGCTACGCGAGCATCGCGATGGTGACCGACTTCGATTGCTGGCATCCGGATCACGATGCGGTGACCGTGCAGGACATCATTCGCGTGCTTAGTTCGAATGCCGAGAAGGCCAAGGCGCTAGTGGCGCGGCTGGCAAAGGATTTTCCGCGCGAGCATGAGCCGTGTCCAATCGGCTCAGATCGCGCGCTTGAGACCGCGCTGATCACGGCCCCCGAGGCGCGCGATCCGGAACTGCTCAAGAAGCTTGATGCGGTGGCGGCACGGGTACTGCGCTCATGAAGGTCGACGGCCGACATTTTCGCACCATCTGGCTTGAGCCTGGCCGCTGGTCCGTCGGCGCCATCGATCAGCGACGGCTGCCACATGAATTTATCATCGCGCGTTTAGTTAGCGCCGAGGAGGCTGCGGACGCGATCCGAACCATGCTGGTCCGTGGTGCGCCCCTTATCGGTGCCACCGCCGCTTACGGCATGGCGCTGGCCATGCACGCTGATCCGTCTGACGCGGCGCTGGATCGCGCGTACAAGCTGCTGATCGCGACGCGGCCAACCGCGATCAATCTGAAATGGGCGCTCGACCAGATGGCGGCTGCGCTTCGTCCGCTTGCGCCTTCCGTCCGCGGCGAGGCGGCTTACAAGCGTGCCGGCGAGATCGCCAATGAGGACGTCGGGATCAACCAGGCGATCGGTAGCCACGGCCTCGAAGTGATCGAGGCGATTGCTGCCACCAAGAAAGCCGGCGACACCGTCAACATTTTGACGCACTGCAACGCGGGCTGGCTGGCTACCGTCGACTGGGGGACGGCGACGGCGCCGATCTACCGTGCCCATGACATGGGGCTCAATGTCCATGTGTGGGTCGACGAAACGCGTCCGCGCAATCAGGGGGCCTCGCTCACGGCCTGGGAACTGGGTCACCATGGCGTCCCGCATACCGTAATTCCCGATAACACCGGGGGCCATCTGATGCAGCACGGCATGGTCGATCTGGCGATTGTTGGAACCGACCGGGTCGCAGCCAATGGCGATGTCTGCAACAAGATCGGTACCTACCTGAAGGCGCTCGCCGCGCGCGATAACGGCGTGCCATTCTATGTTGCACTGCCGTCACCGACCATCGACTTTAGTATCAAGGATGGCCGAGAGATTCCGATCGAACAGCGTGCAGCAAGCGAAGTGACGCATATGAGCGGGCGCACGGCGGACGGGCGAATTGAGATCGTGCGTGTGGTCCCAGAGGGCTCGCCGATCGCCAATTACGGCTTTGACGTCACGCCGGCGCGCCTCGTCACTGGCTTGATTACCGAACGCGGCGTGCTCCGGCCCGATCATGCTGCACTTGCGAGCGCGTTCCCGGAGCGGACTGGTACGCGCTGAGCGCTGCATTGACGCCGGTTGCGTCAGCACGTATCCACGCTGCAGCGCCTGCCTGAGCCGTCCGCCTCATGTCTAATACCGATATTGAAATCGTCGTCGACGATCCGACTGCGCCCGACGCTAATTCGCCTGCGGTGACCAGCAATCGCGCCGTGGACGCTGTCGTGTCGCTCGTGTTGCTCGCGCTTGCCGTCACGCTCGGATGGGATAATTTGCGCACCGGCGCGGCTTGGGATGCGACGGGCCCTGAGCCGGGCTACTTCCCGTTCTACCTCTCGATCATTCTTGGCGGCGCCAGCCTCTACGGTCTGTTTGCGGCGATCTTCTCGCGCAGGGAAGCTTCCGAGACCTTCGTGACGCAAGCACAGCTTCGCCGGGTCATGGCGGTGTTCGTGCCGACGGTCTTGTTCTGCCTCGCCACGCAATTCCTTGGGCTCTATGTTGCGAGCTTCCTTTTGATCTCCGGCTTCATGCGCTTTGTCGGCAAGATTGCGGCGTGGAAGTCTCTGCTCACCGCTTTCATCTTCACCGCCGCGATGTTCGTGACGTTTGACATCGCCTTCGACGTCATCATGCCGAAGGGGCCGCTCGAGGCGGCTCTCGGCTACTAATCGATCGGCGGGACTTTCGGTCATGGAAGCTTTTGGCCTGCTCCTTCACGGCTTCGCCGTTCTCCTCACCTGGAAAACGCTGTTACTGATGATGGTCGGGCTTGTGCTCGGAATTTTCGTCGGCGTACTGCCTGGGCTTGGTGGGCCGAATGGCGTCGCGATCCTGCTGCCGCTGACGTTCACGATGGACCCGACCTCGGCCATCGTGATGCTATCGTGCATCTACTGGGGCGCACTGTTCGGCGGCGCCATTACCTCGATCCTCTTCAACATTCCCGGCGAAGCCTGGTCTGTGGCGACCACGTTTGACGGCTATCCGATGGCGCAGCAGGGCAGGGCGGCGGAAGCACTGACAGCGGCCTTTACCTCGTCCTTCATAGGCTCGCTGGTCGCGGTACTCCTGATCACATTCCTGGCGCCGATGATCTCGTCATTCGCGCTGAAGTTCGGGCCGCCGGAATTCTTTGCAGTCTATCTCCTCACGTTTTGCTCGTTCGTCGGCCTTGGCCGCGAGGCCAAGCACAAGACCGTCATCTCGATGTCGCTTGGCCTCCTGCTGGCCGGCGTCGGTATGGACACCGTATCCGGCCAGCTCCGCATGACCTTTGGCTCTACCGAGCTGCTCCGCGGCATCAACTTCCTGGTCGCGGTCATCGGCCTGTTCGGCATCAGCGAAATCCTGCTGACAATGGAAGAGCGTCTGGCGCTGCGCGGCCACGCCGCCGGCATCAGCCTGCGCGTGGTGCTGTCGGTCTGGAGAGACCTGCCGAAATACTGGGTGACGCTGGTGCGTTCGTCCTTCATCGGTTGCTGGCTTGGAATCACGCCGGGTGGCGCGATCGCCGCCTCGTTCATGGGTTACAACCTCGCCAAACGCTTTGCCAAGGACCAGGACAGTTTTGGCAAGGGCCGTATCGAGGGCGTATTCGCGCCGGAGACGGCGGCGCATGCGTCCGGCACCTCGGCGCTGCTTCCGATGCTTGCGCTTGGAATTCCCGGATCGGGAACCGCCGCCATCCTGCTCGGTGGCTTGATGGTGTGGGGTCTCAATCCGGGTCCGCTCTTGTTCGTCGAACACAAGGATTTCGTCTGGGGCCTGATCGCCTCGATGTATCTCGGCAACGTCGTTGGCCTAGTCCTGGTGCTGACGACGGTGCCGATCTTCGCCTCGATCCTGCGCGTGCCGTTTGCGGCGGTTGCGCCGATGATCGTGGTGTCCTGCGCGATCGGCGCCTACGCGATCCAGAACGCGATGTTCGACATCTGGCTGATGCTGGGCTTTGGCGTGGTGGGTTACGTCTTCAAGAAGATTGGCATTCCTCTGGCGCCGTTCACGCTCGCGTTAGTGCTCGGCAACCGTGCCGAGGATGCGTTCCGGCTATCGATGATCGGTTCCGGCGGCGATATGAAGGTGTTCTGGTCGAACGGACTCGTCGGTTCGATCACGACGCTCGCAATCGTCCTGTTGTTCTGGCCCTTGATCGACAAGGCGCTTAGCGGCGCCAGCCGACGGCTGCGGCCGGCGAAGGCGTAAAGCCTTATACGACCTTGCGCTGCCTGAGCTCGGCGATCTCATCTTTGCTGAAGCCGAACTCCGCCAGCACTTCGTCGGTCTGCTCGCCAAATTCCGGCGGGCGCGCCGCCATGGTGCTTGGCGTCCGCGACAGCGTCACCGGCTGGCTCACCAGTCGGATGTGGCGGTTCTCTGTGTTCGGCACGTCCCGGGCGATGCCGAGATGTTTCACTTGCGCATCCTCGAACATCTGGTCGATGGAATAGATCGGGCCACAGGGCACGCCGGCTGCGTTCAGCTCGCTCACCCAGGTCTCGGTGGATTTCTTCTGTGTCAGCTCGTTGATCTTCGCATTGAGCGCGTCGCGGTTCTTGGAACGCGCCGGCGCCGTGGCATAGTCGGGATCGCTGATGAGTTCGGGAGCCCCGATCGCCTGTGCGCAGCGTTCCCAGATGCGTCCGCCTGTCGTGGCGATGTTGATGTAACCATCTGACGTCTTGAACACGCCCGTGGGAATCGACGTCGGGTGGTTGTTCCCTGCCTGTTGCGCCACTTCCTTTTCCATCAGCCAGCGCGCGGCCTGGAAATCCAGCATGAAGATCTGCGCCTGCAACAGCGAGGTCTGTACCCATTGACCCTCACCCGATACGTCGCGTTCCAGGAGCGCCGTGAGGATGCCGATCGCGCAGAACAGGCCGGCTGCAAGGTCGGCAACGGGAATACCGACCCGCATTGGGCCGCCGCCGGGCGCGCCGGTCACTGACATCAGTCCGCCCATGCCCTGCGCAATCTGATCGAACCCCGGGCGTTTGTGGTAGGGCCCGTCCTGGCCGAAGCCGGAGATGCTGCCATAGACAATGCGCGGATTGATTTGGCGGAGACTCTCGTAGTCGATGCCGAGCTTGGCTTTGACATCAGGCCGGAAATTCTCAACCACAACGTCAGCCTGTTCGGCCAGCCGCTTGAATACTTCGAGACCTTTCGGATCCTTGAGATTGAGCGTCATCGCGCGCTTGTTGCGGTGCAAGTTCTGGAAGTCCGAGCCATGCCGTGGGCCGCCCGGTTGCTCGCCGCCAGCGTCCTCCGTCAAGGCATCGATCTTGATGACATTGGCGCCCCAGTCCGCGAGCTGCCGCACACAGGTGGGGCCGGAGCGGACGCGGGTGAGGTCGAGAACGGTGAATCGGGACAGGGCTTGCGATGCATGCGGGACGGGCATTACGGGGGGCTCCGGATCGAACGGCGGCGCTACAATAGCGCCGGACAACCTCCCGGCAAGGTCCGCCTCCCGCCGGCAACGGCATGGCGGACTTGATGTTTTGAGTGGGTTGGCGGGGATCGTGCAGGAAAGCGGCCGGGATCCGTTTTAGGGACACCCGCAAGGCTGGGTGCACTTTCCATATCCGGGTGGCCACTCCGCGCCAGTTGGCCTCTGTGGCCCGTTGTGGGCTGTGAGAGCCAGCTTGCCGCATGTTTCGGCACGAGGGCCAAGTATCGACATCCCATCGGGTTGCTGCTAGCCCCCTCTGTACGCCAAAGAGGTCCCCGGACTTGATCGAAGAGCCAAACGCGCGCGGCAGAGAGAATGTCCCCGCGGGCATTTCGCCCCCGACCCGGGCACGAAGACTGCTTGCGGGTTGGTCCGCCAGCATTTTCCAGATGGTGCTCGGGATCATCCAGCAGGTCGCGCTGGTTCCTGTCTTTCTGCATTTCTGGAGCGGCGAGGAGCTGGCCGCCTGGTTCGTCATCTATGCGATCGGCAACCTTGTGCTGGTCGCAGATGGCGGCCTGCAGCTTCGTGCCATCAACCGCTTCTTCTCATTCAAGTCCAGCGTTGATTGCGACGGCCGCACCGCGACATTCTATGCTGCGATAATGCGACTCTACCTTTGGCTTAGCGTCGTGCTCGTCGGTCTGGTGCTGGCAGCGGTGCTGGCTGTTTCGCCGTCCACGGTGTTCCGGTTCGAGGCGATCGAGAATTTCGATGCTGCCTTTGTGGCGATGACGGCGGGTATGCTGCTCACGCTTCCGGCGGGTCTGGTGTCGGCACTCTATCGGGCGCGGGGCCTGTACGGCCGCGCTGTCTGGTTGCAGAGCTTCGGAACGCTGATCGGACAGGTCGCGCAGTTGGTTGCGATCGCTGCGACAGCAAGCTTGTTTGCCGTCACGTTCGCCTATGTCGCGATGCAGATATTGATTGCGGTCTATCTGATCACCATCGATGCGCCGCGCTTGCATCCATTCCTGCGCAAGGCGCGGGGCAGACGTCCGATACGCTGGATGGTCGGTCAGCTACGCAAGGCGGCGCCGTTCGGAATCGCTGGCGCGACCGAGCTGGCGCTGATGAACCTCCCGGTGCTCCTGGTCAGCGCGCTGGTGGCCGATCGCGTCGCTGTCGCACAATGGGGGTTGATCCGCGTTGCGGCTGGGCTATTGCGGGCGCTCTGCCTGCAGGTGACTCTTCCGCTGGCTGCTGAACTCGGCCACGACTATGCTGTTGGTGCGACCGAACGGTTGCGCGTGCTCTATGCCCGCGGTTCGGTATTTGTGGCGGTGCTCGCTAGTGCGGTCGTGTCGGGACTGTTGCCGTTTTGGCCTGATTTCTTCGTGCTCTGGACCCGCGGCGCCATTCCCTACGATCCGTTGCTGGCAAAGACGATGCTGATCGGCACCAGCGTGGCCGCGCCCGCGATCCTGGCGCTAAGCTATGCCAATTACAGCAACCGGGCCGATCTTCTTGTACGCAGCAAGGGGCTGCAGCTCATTGTCTTTCTCGTCTTATCGCTGCTGCTGATCCCGCAACTGGGCCCGCTGGGCGCGGCGGCCGCGATCGTAGCGAGCGATCTCCTGGTTCAGTTCGGCCTGTTGACGCTTGTCATCATGCGTCAAACGCTCAAGCACCCGTTCCGTCACCTGATGTTTCTGGCGGGGGTCATGGGTGCGACGATAGTGGCTGGATGGGGGTTGGGAATTATGATCCGTTCCACGATACCCTGGACTGGCATGCAGCGCTTTGTCGCGGAATGTGCGATCTGGCTGGCGGTTGCAGGAGTGGCGGCGATCCCCCTGCTGATTGGAAATATCCGCGCAAAGACAATCGCGATTATTCCCCGATAGGAACGCGTGCGGTCCTCAATAGATCCGAGGGTAGCGGCGGTATCGAAGTCTCAGAAGGTGTTGCGCGAACTCGCGATGTCCGTCGTCGATCTGGCGCGCAAAATATTCGAGCCTCTCTTTGCCCGCGGTGGCGAGCCGGGCACGTTCCTCGGGTAGGCTGGCCTTGACGATGGCTTCTGCCAGCGAAGCGGGATTGTCGTAATCGAACAGAATGGCGGCATCGCCGGCTTGCGCCTCGAAGTCTTCGGGATAGATCACGGGCGTGCCAACCGACCAGGCTTCGAGCGGCGGCAGATTGGTAGGACCGAAGTAGCTTGCCATCACCAGTGCTGCTGCGTTGCGATAGAGCGGGGCGAGTTCGATAGAGGGAACAAAGCCGAGGATACGCACGCGGTCGCCAAGGCCGAGTTGCGCGGCTAAGGCTTCGATTGCGTTACGCGAACCGCGATCCGATCCACACAGCGCTAGCGTTGTCTGTATCCCGTGCTTCTGCAGCAAACTCATCGCCAGCAGGATGGTTGCGTGATTCTTATGAGACCAGAACTGGGCGGGGTAGAAGAGATAACCGGGCTCTAGGCCGTACTTTCGCAGGATCGCGGCGTCCGCGTCCGTTTGCCCGCCAGCCGAAATCGAGCGTGCCACATAGGGCGATGGCGAAAACGGGATACAAACCGCGCGATCCTGTTCCATCGCATAGCGACGGCACAGCGCATCAATCACCTCTTTGGCGTTGGCGACGACCAAAGCCGCCTTGGTGCTGGCGCTGCGAAAGACGATTTCGCGACGTTCGAACTCGGCGAATTCACGCGCCTCGTCGAATTCCGGCGAATCGCGATGGCAACCGTCGAATATCGTGATGATGAAAGGCAGCTTGTAGAGGACGAGTTGCCAGTTCGATGTCGTCAGGAAATAGACGATATCGACATGCTCCCGGATCAGCCGCTTCTCAAAGGGCGGGCATAAGTGCAACGCGTACTGCAGGAGGTCGAACCACCCGCAATATTTCAGGAACAGGAACAGCCGGTCGAACCAACCAATCCGCAACAGCGTGGCCTCGATGCCGAGGTCGGACAGGATGGCGATGTTGTTGGGCTGGGTGGTGAAGACGGTCACGTCAATATCGACTGTCTTCGCCCAGCCGCGGAGCCATGCGATATCGCTAAGCCCTTGCTGGAAGCCGCCGCCGACCTCGAGTGGCAACTCCAGCACGACGCCAACGTGAAACTGCTTCACGGTTGAACCGTCTTTTTCCTGGCGATGGAATAAGCCGCCCAGTCTCGCGAGTTCGGCGGGCTGGTCGTCGACAGCCACGCATAGTGACCGATTGGCTCGAAACCGGTCGCGCCGAGAAGCGCCTCGACCTCGAACGGAAACCAGTAGCGGAGGTAGTGTGCTTCGTCGATCCGATGGATCGTCGATTGCGCAATGTCCTCGCAGAACAGCGTGTAGTTGACCTGAACGGTCGCGCTGGCCTCATTATGGTTGGACTGGGCGATCCGGGTGATGCGCAGCGGCGCGCGTTCAACGACCTTGACGCGGGTTTCAACGCTTTGCGCGAGTACGGCGCCGCCATACCAATAGTCGAACAGGAGAATACCGCCCGGCTTGAGTGCGATGGCTGCACTCGCCAGCATGTTCTGAAGTCTTCCCCGGCTGGTCTGGTAGCTCGCCACATGGAACAGGGCGACCGCGGCGTCGAAATCCCGCTCCGGGCCGGATTCGCAGACGTCCCCCTGCCGGAATCGAACGTGTTCCGAACCGCCTCCCGTACGCGCCTCGGCCCGGCGGATCATGTCTGCGCTGATGTCGACACCGGTGACTGTCCATCCCATGCGCGCGAACTCATGGGCGTGCACGCCGGTGCCGCAACCGAGATCGAGCAACGTACCGGGCGTAGCGCCATGACGACGGAGTTGCACGTCCACAAAGGATGCTTCCGCGGCATAATCCTTGTCCTGATAGAGCAGGTCATACCACGGCGCGTAGCGTTCGAAGGCGCTCAAGCAAGGATCTCCTTCAGCGCCTGTGCGGATCGCACCATCTGGTCGTCCGTCAATCCAAGGCCGCTCGGAAGATAGAAGCCGCGGCGCGCGATCCGTTCCGCGTGAGGATGCGAGTCGCTCGCGAACAGGCCGGCTCTGCGCAGGACGGGCTGTTCATGCATGCACCAAAAGAAGGGACGGGTGCCGATGCCCTTGCCGGCAAGCCGGCGCATCGCTTCCTTGGCGTCGAACTCGACCGCGTCTTTCAGGACGACGCCATACACCCAATAGATGTTGTCAGCGTAGTTGGTACGGGGGATAGGGCGCTGGATCAGATCGACCCCTTCCAGAAGTTCGTCATAGCGTCGGCCGGTCCGGCGCTTGATGTCGATCATCTCGCCTAGCCGCTCGGTCTGGGCGACGCCGAGAGCGGCCTGCAGGTTGGTCATGCGCGCGTTCCATCCAAGCTCGTCATGGACAAAGCGCTGCTCGGGCTTGAAGCAGAGATTGCGGAGACTGCGCAGCCGGTCGGCGAGTTGCGCGTCATCGGTCAGGATCATCCCCCCTTCGCCTGTCGTGACGTGCTTATTCGGATAGAAGCTGAACGTGCTCACGTCTCCAAAACTGCCGCAGGGCTGGCCGCGATAAGTCTGGCCGTGCATCTCGGCGGCGTCCTCGATCACGCGAAGGTCATGCTTGCGCGCAAGCTCAAGGATCGGGTCGAGATCGACCGGCAGGCCATAGATATGCACCACCATGATCGCGCGGGTTCTTGGCGTGATCGCCGCTTCCACTGCGTCCGAAGTCATATTCCAGGTGTTCGGATCACAGTCGACCACGACGGGAACAAGTCCGGCGCGGATCACCGCGGATGCGCAACTGATGATCGTAAACGTCGGGATGATGACTTCGCTGCCCGGCTCGAGCGAGAGTGAGTGGACGGCAATATCGAGCGCAACGGATCCGTTGGTGACGGCGACGCCGTGACGGCGTCCCGCGATCTGCGCCATCGCCGCCTCAAACCGCGGAATGAATGGACCTTCCGAAGATATCCATCCGGTGCGAACGCACTCGGCCAGATATTCAGCTTCGTTTCCGTTCAGGAGCGGCGTGTTGACTGGAACGAAATCCTGCGTCACGCAATCGGACCCTTGATCCGCTTCACCACAGCCGGCGCCTCGGGGAAGCGCGTCTTGTCGCCTTCGCCCGCGTAGGGACCCTGCTTGATTTCAATCATCTCAAGCGGTTCCAGCACCTCGAATCCATGGGCGCCGCTGCAAAGAAGAATGATGTCTCCGGCCGAGAGCACGCGGCTCTCCAGATATTCTTCGCTCTCGGTGTAGAAGTCGACCTGCAGCTTGCCTTTCTGGATCACCAGCACTTCCTGGGTGTAGTGAACCTCGCGCGTCACCTTGTTGTGCCGATGCGGAGCAATGCTCTTGCCCTTGGGGTGGCTCATATAGGCAAGCTGCTGCGACAATTCAGGCGTGGAGAAAAATGTGATCCCCGGTTCCCGAAAGGAGGCGCGAACAATGATCGCGTAAAGCTGATCGTTAAAGCGACAGTGTTCGACGCTATCCATCGGCCGGCCGAAAAAGGTGAGTAAAATCAACCGCAAAGCGGCTATTTTGAGGGCAATGTGGCTGCTTTGCCCCCCGGCGTCAAGGAAATATTCCGTCCATCCTGTCGCGGCGGAGGGGTCACGAATTTTCGACGGCTGCCAGGATTCCGCGGGTTCGTTCGCGGTAATTGTGCGCCGTCAGCGTGCGGCGCTGACCGGCAGCAGCGATCTCCTTTCGTGCCGCATCGTCGGCGAGATATCGCTCGATCTTTTCAATGCAGTCGTCGATCGAGCGCCACGCCACGACTTCGCGGCCCGGGTCGAACAGCGTGTGCAGATTCTCCTTGAGGTCGGTGAGCAGAAACGTGCCGACGCCGGTCGCTTCGAACAGCCGCACATTTCCGGCCTCCTGGCCGGCCATGTCGATGTGGGAGTTCAGCGTGATGCGCGAGCGCCGTAGCGCCTGATACATCTCAGTGCCCCAGGCTTCGCCTTGAAAACAGCGATGCAGGGGAGAGGAGGCGGGGAGGCCTGGCGCGATATTGCCGAACAGTTTGAGGTCGTAGCGCGCGGCAACCGCCTCCAATAGTGCGATCCGTTGGCGATGATCGGCTGAGACGGTGCCGACGAAGGAGATGTCGACATCCTGCGCCGGCGCTGGAGGTAACGCATCGAGGATGGCGGGCTCGAAGGCGAGATGGCTGACCTCGGCGCGGACGCCCTGGCCTCGGAAAAACTCGACCGTGGCGACCAGTTGGGAGATCAACAGGTCATAAACCCGCCAGTCCTCGCCACGGGTCGGCGAAATCCCGATCTGGCCAACCAGTATGGGCTTGCCGATTCCCTTGATGCGGCGCATCAGCGCGGTATCGATGTGAAACGTGTCCTGGTTCAGCACCAGATCCGGCCCGAAATCCTCGATTTGAGCAAACAGGATTTTTTCCGCCTGCGCATCGAGCTTTGGGCTGAGTCCAATCTTGCGAGCGAACGGCCTCAACATCGGCTTGAACGGCGCGACCGCCTGCAGCAGCCAAGCAGGAAGCGTGTTGCTGGCACCCATGGCTGGCTCGGTGACGGCCACGACCATGCCATGCTCCCGCGCCCAGGCAGCCTGCAGCCAGGAATTGTTGACGTGGATCTCCGCTGCGGAGTGGCTCAGCGCGGCGAAATTCCTCGAGTAGAAGTCGGCGACACCGAACAGGCTCCGGTTGCGCGCGCTCATTTGGCCGGCGTAGGACGCATTCGCAAGGCCAGCCTCGCGGCGATAGAGCCAGGCCAGGAAGCTCGGGTAGTCCGCATTGAGTATCAGGATACGCATGATTTGCTGGATGCGCGGGACACGACGCGTCGAGCCGGTCGCGCGGAATCGAGTTTCTCCTCAGCACTATTCGCTGACGGAATGAAGGTTGTGCGGCGTAATGTACCAAAGCAGATACAGGATCGCCAGACCGTGCGTTAGCAAGACAGTCGACAGCGGGACGTTGAGCAGGACCTGAGCCACGATCGCGCTTGATGTGAGAATAAAGCGCGGCGGGAATCCCGCAGACAGCCGGCTCCCCAGAGCAATGATCAATCCGCACAGGAAAATGGCAACTGGAGCAAGATAGGGGCCCGCCGACGCAATGCCTTCAGTAGCAAACAACGAGGCATTGAAGAAACCAAGGTGGTAGGTTTGCTGCATCAGCACGGACAGCGGCTCTTGATACGCGCATGACACAAAAGGTTTGATGATCCAAATCTGGCAGAAGTGGGTAAAGCCGTGGGTTGAAAAATAGTGGCTGTAGAAGTCCAAGGCCGTGGACGGTATCGCAATCATTCGAAAGTTCACGAGCAGAAAGTAGGACGTGGCTCCGAACATCACAAGGAGGATTCCGGAGAGCGTCGGCAGAAGCAACGAAAGGACTATAGATGTTCTGGCTTCGAGGAGCGAGGCCAACAGCGCCATGAAGATAAGCCAAAATGGCGCGAACAAGGCCACCTTTGCCAGAGTGATAGGATAAAGAAGAAGCAAGAGCAATAGAGCAGCTGTCGCGCCCCAACGGTTCCTGCGCTCGAGAAAAGCCGCGAACGCGAATGGTAGAAGGACGGTCGAGTTGATCGAAAGTAGATACCTTAGTGGGCTGGGAAAATTGAGATCGTTTCGGAAGTCATAAATTGATAAAACGCTCACTAGCCTGAAGTTGTAGTAGGCGCCAGCCGCCACTGTGACTGCGGCGACCAGGAGTATGAAAGTTAATGCCGTGTCGCTACCCCGCTTTGAGAGCACAAACGTCTGTTTGATGGGCGATGAAATGAATAAGGCAGGAAGAACAAACGCAAATGTGGAGGCCGCAACAGAGGCCCCGTACAGTATGTGGTCATAGTTTAGGTCTGAAAAAGAATTCAGCCACATGTACCCGAGCGCCATCATGTAAAGGTAGAATGCGATGACGTAGCCAAAGCTGATACGCGCCAGGCAAAAAAGAATCGCGAAGGGTGCCAGAATCCCTACGCAAAGAATTGCGGTCAGCAAGTTGTTCGCATCATACCGTATATGAAAGGCGGCGGGATCTAACTTGGCCGGATCAAGTAACGGGACAATCGACTTGACCTTTGCGATAGCAACGAGATTCAAGCATTGAATTGCGATTTGAGCGCACAATAGGACAAACAAACCATAGAAAGCGCACTTATGAGTGAGCACCAAATGAACTTTGCTGATTCTGGTCTGACCATGGAGCATGAGCTTGAAAGCAATCGGTTGCGAGTGGCTAGCAGTCGAACTAGTGTCGTTCTTGCATCCTATCAGCTTCGCTAACACGGCAGAAGACGGAGTAAGCTTCTAGGTGTGCTCAAGTATTCTGATGTGAGCCGATAGATACTGAAGAACTGTACCGGTAGGTCGGAGCAAATACCAGTGCAATCAGGCGGAGCTTTGGTTCTAGAGTATACGCGCACGGCCACCTCGATCGCCGTCGTTCCAGATGGAGAAACCATGTGAGTAGGCATACAATCGTCTCCGAACTCGCCCGCCTGTAGGGGGTAACTTTCAAAATTGTCTGTGCCATGTGATCTGAGTAGGGAAAGGAGCAATCTCAACGGGGCAAACTGTGAGATGTGAAGGCCGACTCTCCCGACAGAAGGGGTCGTAGTTCAGGTCTGTGAAGCAATTGAGCCAGAGATACTCGATACCGCTGTCTTCAGGTGGAAGCCTACAAAATATCCGATCGTAGGTGTGCGAAAGTGAAGCTGATTCCGACAAGCGCGTAAGCCGGAATGATAGCGATCGCAAATGGGAAGTCGCTTGACCTGAAAAAATGGGAAAGGTTGGAGGGGCGGTGTTCAAGCTAGTGGCCGAGGCGGGCAAGACCAGCGATATGCAGCAGGCCAACAATGTGGATGAAAAGCAATAAACCGCGAGCGACGTCGCCGATTCGAAAATGATCCTCAAACTCTCCTCGTCAAGCCCGGAAGTTGCTTGTAGGAGCATGGGGAGTGTGCCGAGAACAGCAATAACCTGCCTCAAGAACCTTGGAGACGAGCACATGTCGGGTTGTGCGGTTGGCCATGGGAAGCGTTGGACGCAACATGCTCGCTAGGGACCAGAAAATTGTCATCCTGCTCGCAGCATTCAACGGAGCAGAGCACATCACTGAGCAGCTAGAATCCTTCGTTGCGCAATCACACCGAAACTGGGAGCTCGTGGTTTCGGATGATGGTTCGACCGACGAGACGATCGATGTAGTTCGGCGGTTCGGATGTGCCGTACCTCAGAAGGTTAGTCTTATCGAGGGGCCTCGTCGGGGTTTCTGGCAAAACTTCCTGTCTCTCCTGAGATGGGCGCAGCAATCGGACGGCGATCTCTTTGCCTTTAGTGATCAGGACGATATTTGGTTGCCCGAAAAATTAGAGAGAGCCGCGAAATGGTTGGCGGTCAATGGGCCATCGGAAGTGCCGCGTCTTTACTTTAGCCGGACGGCCCTGATCGAAGAGGATGGAACGCCGGTGGGGCTATCGCCTCTATTTCGACGCCCGCCGAGCTTCCAAAATGCGCTCGTGCAGAACATGGGGGGCGGCAATACTATGGTTATGAACCGAGCGGCCATGCATCTGCTGGCTCAAACTCCACACGATGTGAACTTGATTGCTCACGATTGGTGGACCTACCAGATCGTGACCGGGGCCGGCGGGAAAGCCTTCTATGACCCCGTTCCGAGCCTCAAGTACCGGCAGCATGAACGCAATCTAATTGGGTCAAACAGGGGGCCACGGCAGCGTCTTGTAAGGGCCATGGCTTTTGCAAATCGCCGGATGAAGAGCTGGAATGATGTAAACTTGGAAGCCTTGGACAGGATGCGGAGCCAGCTTTCTCAGCCCGCTTTGACCACCCTGGACCGTTTCGCGCTCGCACGGCGGAGCGCGCTGCCGCGCCGCATTTACCTGCTGCACCGATCCGGAATCTATCGCCAGAACGCGCGGGAGACCATTGGAGTGTTCCTCGGAGCCATCTTCGGGTTGATATAGTCTATCTAAGCGACCGCGTTGCCGCGGAGTAGGTTTGCAGAACGACTTCGATCTCGCGGGCCTTCGTAACGTGCGCTCGGTCCATCCAGATGGTCTTGGTGCAGCACCGCCGGCAATGTCGGCGGTGTGCGAAGCCAGTACCATTATTGCCAGCCTGACCTGAGCTCCTTCTTGCATCCAGAGAAGAGCAGAGTCGAAGTTGATTGCAGCCTCAGATTCACGTCCAGCTCCTCTCCGAGGTGATGGACTTGACCTTGCCCCCAAGTTTATTCAGGCCTGAGTTCGTCCCGGGCGTCGGGTTTGCTCGGATGGGCGGTGGTAGCGACGGGAGCTGGCGTGGCGCCCTTAGCATAGCGCGGCGCCAGATCCGGCGCGAGTGGCAGGTCAAGGCGAACTCGGATCGGGTTCGATATCCGAGTTGCGAGTGTGGTCGTGTGTCGTTGTAATCGCGCCCGCCAGAATCCGGCGGCAATGCGAACCTGGGCCGGTGACGTGAACAACGTCTCGTTCAGGAGTTCGTCCCTCAAGCGCCCATTGAAGCTCTCTATGAAGGCACTGCATAGGTTTTGCCCGGCGGTGAGCGTCACGAGAGGATCGCCGTGCCCGGCCTTGACTTGCGCGGAATGCTTTGGATTGCCCGATCGGGGTGATTGACGCTGCCGCTGGGCGATGATTGGGTGCTCCCCTCTGAAGGGACCTCTGA
>NZ_JBVAPG010000082.1:0-37994 GCF_055413685.1 Bradyrhizobium sp. LeoA1Lang
TGCCGACGAGCTTCCGATCTGGCTGCACCAATACAACTGGCATCGGCCTCACGGCGGTATAAAATCTCAAACGCCGATCAGCAGACTCGGTCTCACCGAGGACAACCTCTTGAGGCTCCACATCTAGTGACCAACCTCAATGAGCGGCGGCTGGCGGCGGATTGTCGTCGGCTATTGAAATTGGCACGATCGCACTGCGAAATGAACGTCGCTGCGAAATAGCGAACTATCGATGGTGCATTGCGAGTTGCCAATCTTGGTACTGTTCCCGATCAGACGGTCCCCTACCTCTGATCAGTATCACCGGTTGACGCGAGCCGGCTGTTGGGTCAATGGCCGACGCTCGTTTTTCAAGCTGACCCGCGTCTTAGTAGGGAGTCCAGAATGGCAAGCACCCCCGTCGACGATGCGTCCCAAGGTCCTGCTCGCTGCCCCATGTTGGCGTGGCGAGTACACGAATTCGGATCGCCGGAAGTGATGATTTTGGATCGGGTTCCGCGGCCAGTTCCTGGTCCGGGCGAGGTCCTCGTCAATGTTCACGCAGCAGGAGTCGGTCCCTGGGATGGCTGGATCAGGGCCGGCAAAAGCGCCTTGCCGCAGCCTCTTCCTCTTACGCTCGGCTCTGATCTGTCCGGAACAGTCGCGGCCGTGGGATTGGGCACTTCCGGCATCGCTGTCGGAGATCAGGTTTTCGGAGTGACCAACAGCCAGTTCCTTGGTGCTTACGCAGAATACGCCGTGGCCTCTGCTGGGATGCTCGCGAAGAAACCAAGCTCGCTGAGCTATGCCGAAGCGGCCTCCGTTCCCGTCGTTGCGGTCACGGCGTGGCAAGGTCTGTTCGACCACGCTCGCCTCGAAGCCGGGCAGACGGTCGTCATCCACGGAGCGGCGGGAAATGTCGGAGCCTACGCGGTTCAGCTCGCTCGTCGCGCTCGCCTGCGTTCAATCGCCACCGCGGGGACCAAAGACATCGAGTACGTGCAGTCCCTCGGTGCCGACAGAGTATTGGACTATCATACGCAACACTTCGAGGAAGAGGTGAAGGATGCGGACGCGGTACTGGATCTCGTCGGAGGCGAAACGCAAATACGTTCTTTTCAGGTTCTTCGCCCGGGCGGCAGGCTGATCTCCGCTGTGTCCCAGCCGGATCAGGACCGCGCAAAGCACCACGGGGTCACCGCAGCCTTCTTCTTGGTGGAGGTGACCACCGAGCGTCTTCGCGAAATTGCCGATCTCATTGATCGCGGTGAACTGAAAACCCGCGTCGGCGCAGTTCTTCCTTTTGCCGCTGCGCGAGAAGCCCATATGATGTTGGAAGGCCAACGGCCGCCGCCGAAAGGGAAGATCATTCTCGATGTGGGGGGCTCGGGCTAAGTCACCGCGCCCGCTTGAATTGGGGCTAACCATGGGTGTGGCGGCGAGCAGCTGTGAAGGCCGACGGCTCCCGCGCGAGTCGGAACACACGGCGATGCCTTGGAATGACGGAGGAGAAAAATTCGCGAGCAATTCCAATGTGATTTGCTCTGTCCAGCCGTCGCGCGAAAAACATTCGGCTTCCGCCGTCGGGCAAATCAGTGATTTAACTCCGCGCGTCTCACGGCGGATGAGGGGCGGCCCGCGATCGTCACGAACGTTGCGGTGAGATGCGGTGGACGCGATGCGTGCGACTGACGAGCGCATGTAACGCGGACGGCGAAGTCGTGTGGTCCTGGCGCCCCGACGCTGGCGCTAAGTTCTGTGGATCAACTATCTGCAGAGTGACGGTGGCAAAAGAGCCCGGTCACCGGGGAGAGCACGAAGTAAGCCGTAAAACCATCGCGCAGGGAAAGCCGGAATGTTCGGTTGAACCTGTGGTCCTACCCCCGTGCTTTTGTTGCACGGGACCCACGGGTGCAACCAGCACCCGGCTTTCCCTGCGCCCTCTGTGTTCAATAAGAGGGTGGAAAGTGACGCAAAGCTCGGGCACACCATGCCGCGAGAATGCGAACTCACATCCCCTCGGCTGTTTGAAAATTGAATCAGAACTCGCGACGAGCCGTAGGGTGGGCAAAGCGAAGCGTGCCCACCATCACGAGCGAAGTGTTGATGGTGGGCACGGCGCGATAGACGCGCCTTTGCCCGCCCTACGGCACTGCGGCGATAGAGCAGCCTTAAACCGGCAATCGGTTCTGCTGCGCCAGTTCCTTCAACGACGCCTGCGGGCGCGCGCCGATATGCTGGATCACCTCCGCAGCCGCGAGTGCGCCGAGCCGTCCGGCATTCTCATAGCCGGCATCGCGGACAAGGCCGAACATGAAGCCGGCGGCGAAGAGATCGCCGGCTCCTGTCGTATCCACCAGTTGCTCGATCGGGAACGCCGGCACGGCCGTGATGCCGTCCTTCGCTGCCACCACGCAGCCTTTCTCGCTGCGGGTGACGACGCCAAGTTTCGCATCGACGCGGAACTGCTTCAGTGCGCTGTCGAAATCGGCAGTCTGGTACAACGAGCGCAACTCGGCTTCATTGGCGAAAACCAGATCGACCGTGCCTTTGCGCATCAATTCGAGAAATTCGTCGCGATAGCGATCGACGCAAAACGAATCGGACAAGGTCAGCGCAACCTGGCGGCCCGCGCCATGCGCGATTCCTGCCGCCTTGACGAAGGCCTCCTTGGCGCTCGCGAGATCCCAGAGATAGCCTTCCAGATAGACGATGCGGGACGCCGCGATCTGCGCTTCATCGATATCGGCCGGCGTCAGATCCTGCGCGGCGCCGAGATAGGTGTTCATGGTGCGCTCGCCGTCCGGCGTCACCAGGATATAGGAGCAGCCGGTGGCGGGACCATCGGCGGCGGGCCTGGTCTCGAACGCGACGCCCGCGGCGCGGATGTCATGGGCATAGAGGCGACCGATCTGATCGTCCTTGATCTTGCCGACATAGGCCGCGCGGGCACCGAAATTGGCGACGCCGACGATGGTATTGGCTGCCGAGCCCCCGGACATCTCGGTCGCGGGCCCCATGTCCTGGTAGATCGCGCCGGCGCGGACCTCGTCGATCAGGGCCATGCTGCCCTTGGCCATGCCGTGACGGCTGAGAAACGCCTCGTCGGTCCTCACCAAAACGTCGAAAATCGCGTTGCCGATCCCGAGAACGTCATATTTTGCGGCGGCCATTATCCATCCTTCGAGCGATTGCGAAGGCTGCGCCCTACCAGATCAACATGGCGCCAGCAAGCCAGGTGGCTGTTATATAGAAGTCATATGATCCGCTCCTTCCTCACCGTCTCCTCGGGAACGCTGGCGTCACGGCTGCTCGGCTTTGCCCGCGATTCGATCATCGCTGCGCTGCTCGGCGCCGGCGCGGTCGCCGACGCGTTCCTGGTTGCCTTTCAAATGGTCAATGTGGTCAGGCGGCTCCTGACCGAAGGCGCGCTGAATGCCGCGCTGATACCGGCCTGGTTGCGCTTGCGCGAGACCGAAGGCGCTGCGGCCGCCGCGGCCTTCGCCGGCCGCGTGCTCGGCACCCTCAGCGCCGCGCTGATCGTGGCTTCCGTCTTGATCGGCTTCCTGATGCCGCTGGTGATCGCGGCGCTCGCGCCGGGATTTGTCGGCCGCGAAACGCTGGAGCTCGCCGTCAACAATGCGCGGCTGATGCTGCCTTATCTTGCCTTCGCAGGACCAGTCACGGTCATGATGGGGCTAATGAACGCGCAAGCACGTTTTGCGCTCACCGCATTCTCGCCGCTCCTGTTCAACATCGCGCTGATCGCTGTAATGGCGGTGCTGCTGACATGCCGGGGGGATGCGGCGCATGCCGCGATGATCGTCGCTGCGACCGTTGGCATTGCGGGACTGCTGCAATTGTCGATCCTCGTGCTGCGCGGCGGCCGCGCGGCGACGCCGCTCCGCATCTCCTTCGACAAGGACATGCGCGGCTTTCTCGGCAAGGCCGTCCCCGGCATGATCGCAAGCAGTGCGCCGCAATGGCTGATGGTGGCGGGCGCCGTAATCGCCTCCAAATCGCCATCGGCGGTCTCCTGGCTCTATTTCGCCAACCGCCTGATCGAACTGCCGCTCGGCATCGTCGGCGTGGCCATGGGCACGGTGCTGATCCCGGAAATGACGCGCGCCCTGCACGGCGGCGACCGAAGCGCCATCGCGCGCGCGGAATCGCGCGGCCTGGAATTGGCTGTTGGCCTTGCCCTGCCGGCAACGCTTGGCCTGATCGTCTTGAGCGAGCCGGTCGTGCGGATCCTGTTCGAGCACGGCGCGTTTGCCGCGCACGATGCCACGGCCACCGCGCATGCGCTGACCTGGCTTGCGCTCGGCCTGCCCGCGCATGTGCTGGTGAAAGCGCTGTCGCCGGCCTTCTTCGCCCGCGAGGATACCCGCACGCCGCTTTTCGGGGCGCTGACCGCCATCGTCGTGGCGATCGTCGCAGCGTTCCTGCTTCGCCACTGGTTCGGCACGCGCGGCATCGCCGCCGGCATCACGCTCGGAGCCTGGAGCAACGCGCTCTATTTGATCCGGAAGGGGGGCGCGACATTCGGCTTCTCGACCGATATTGAGGCCCGCGATCGACTGCCGCGCATCTGCCTGGCAGCGCTCGCCATGGGCGCGCTGCTGTGGCTTCTGCAGGAGTTTGCGCCGCTGGCCGCCGGATCGCGCGGACTGGGGCAGGCTGTGCTGCTGTTCGCGGTGATTTTTGCCGCCATCGCCGGCTATGGCCTGTTCTTGAAGCTGTTCGGCGTGATCGGCTGGCGCGAGGCGGTCGCCGCGATCCGGCAAAACCGTGCCGCCTGACTTGCGCGGATAGCCCCAAAATGGCAAACGACCCCGCCAAAGCGGCATTTTCCGGGAATTGAGACCATGGCGTTCGTGGAACGGGTTTTTTCAGGCGTCCAGCCGACGGGCAATCTGCACCTCGGCAATTACCTCGGCGCCATCGTCAACTTCGTCAAATTGCAGGAGACGCACAACTGCATCTACTGCGTCGTCGACATGCACGCGATCACGCAAGGCGTTGATGTCTGGGGCGGCCCGGCGGAGCTGACGCGCAACACCCGCGAGGTGACCGCGGCGTTCATCGCCAGCGGCATCGACCCGAAGAAGCACATCGTCTTCAACCAAAGCCAGATCGCAGAGCATGCCGAGCTTGCCTGGATCTTCAATTGCATCGCGCGCATCGGCTGGCTGAACCGGATGACGCAGTTCAAGGAGAAGGCCGGCAAGGACCGCGAGAACGCGTCGGTCGGTCTCTACGACTATCCGGTGCTGATGGCGGCCGACATCCTGCTCTATCGCGCGACCCATGTGCCTGTGGGCGAGGACCAGAAGCAGCATCTGGAACTGTCACGCGACATCGCGCAGAAGTTCAACAACGACTTCGGCGACTCGATCCGCGGCCACGGCTTTGCCGACGGCCTGTTCTTCCCGCTGCCCGAGCCGCTGATCACCGGCCCGGCGACGCGCGTGATGAGCCTGCGCGACGGCACCAAGAAAATGTCGAAGTCGGAGCCCTCGGACAATTCGCGCATCAACCTCACCGACGATGCCGATACCATCGCGCAGAAGATCCGCAAGGCGAAGACCGATCCGGAGCCGTTGCCATCAGAGGAAAAGGGACTGGAGGCGCGGCCCGAAGCCGACAATCTCGTCGGCATCTACGCAGCGCTCGCCGGCGTCAGCAAGCAGGCCGTGCTGAAGGATTTCGGCGGCGGCCAGTTCTCCAGCTTCAAGAACGCGCTGGTGGACGTTTGCGTTGCGAAACTGTCGCCAATCGCGGCCGAAATGAAGCGGCTGGTCGCCGATCCCGGCCATGTCGATCAGATCCTGGTCGACGGCGCCAACCGGGCCCGCGCGATCGCCGATGAAACCATGCGCGCCGCGAAAGACGTCGTCGGCTTCATCCGGCAGCGATAGGCGATCAACATCGATTGCTCTCACACCCTCTCCCAAAAGCAGAGGGGGTGTGGCAGCATGGGTCTGCTTGGCAATAATGCACCGGGACATGCATGACCACCCAGCGACGAAGCTACGAATCTGGTCACAAGCCAAAATGCCTTGTCATCGTTGACGACAGCGCCGAATGGGACCGCGCCGTCTACTACGCCAGCCGCTGGGCGATCCGGGTCGGCGGCGGCGTCGTGATGCTGCGCGTCATCGAGACCGAGGACCAGAACCAGCAATGGCTCGGGGTGGCCGACATCATGCGTGCCGAGGCCGAGGAAGCGGCGAACGAGGCGCTCGACCGCGCCGCCGGGCGGGCCAACGGCATTGCCGCGATCACACCCGAGCGGGTGATTCGCGAGGGCGACCCCACCGAGCAGGTCCTCGACGTCATCGACAAGGACGAGGACATCTCGATCCTGGTGCTGGCAGCCAATCCGGGGCCGGAGGGCCCGGGTCCGATCATCACCACCATGGCCAAGATCATGGGCGAGTTCCCGATCCCCGTCACCATCGTGCCCGGCGGCCTGACCGACGAAGAGATCGATTCGCTATCGTAACCCCTTGATTACTCGCCGGAACCGGCGGTTCCTGCCTTGATCCGTGCGTTCGCCGTCGCCATCTGCTAAGGGAACCCCACGCGCCGGCCTTGAACCGGCGACGCCGGAGAAAACAAATGTTCATCCAGACCGAAGCTACCCCCAATCCCGCCACCCTCAAGTTCATTCCGGGCCGCACCGTGCTCGCGAGCGGCACCATGGAATTTGCGACACCTGAAGCTGCCACCCGCTCCCCGCTCGCCGAACGGCTGTTCGCCGTGCCTGGCGTCACCGGCGTGTTCTATGGCTCCGACTTCGTCACAGTGACCAAGGCCGACGGCGACTGGCAGCATCTGAAGCCCGCGATCCTCGGCGCGATCATGGAGCACTACATGTCCGGCGCGCCGCTGCTCGCCGACGGCAGTGTCGATGGCGACGATTCGCTCGATGAGGAAGACGAATTCTTCAATGACGAAGACGCCGACACCGTCGCGCAGATCAAGGACCTGATCGAGACGCGGGTGCGGCCGGCGGTCGCCAATGACGGCGGCGACATCACCTTCCGCGGCTTCAAGGATGGCGTCGTCTATCTCAACATGAAGGGCGCCTGCTCCGGCTGCCCGTCATCGACGGCGACGCTGCAGCACGGCATCCAGAACCTGCTGCGGCACTTCGTCCCCGATGTGGTCGAAGTCCGCCCGATGTAAGGAGAGCGAATCGTGAGTGGCGAATGGCGAATAGGGATCGCGCCTGACCATCCATTCGCCATTCGCCATTTGCCATTCGCTCCATGATCATTCTCGCCATCGATACGGCGCTCGACGCCTGCTCCGCCGCCGTGCTCGACACCGCCGCTAGCAAGACAATTGCGCTGGAATCGCAACCGATGAAGCGGGGGCATGCCGAAGCGCTGATGCCGCTGATCGTGCGGGTGATGAAGGAGAGCGGCATCGCCTTCACCGCGCTTGATCGCATCGCCGTCACCACCGGTCCCGGCAGCTTCACCGGACTGCGCGTCGGCCTGTCGGCGGCGCGCGGGATCGCGTTGGCGGCCAACAAGCCCGTCGTCGGCGTCACCACGCTGACCGCTTATGCCGCGCCTGTCGTCGCCGAGAACGGCGAGCATCCAATCATCTCCGCGATCGATGCGCGGCATGACCATGTCTATTTCCAGGTGGTGAGCGGCGACGGCAGCCCGCTGGTCAAGCCGAAGGTGGCGCCGATCGCCGAGGCGATCGAGGCGGCGCAGCTTGGCACACCGCATCTGGTCGGCAACGCCGCAAAAATCCTCGCCGACCGCTGGCCGGCGGAGACGGCGCCACCGTTCAAGGCCGATACCCAGGCCTCGCCTGACATCACCTGGGTCGCCTGGGTCGGCGCGGCCGTCAGCCCCGAAGCGGCGCCGGCACGGCCGTTCTATCTGCGCGCGCCGGACGCAAAGCCGCCGGCCAATCCGCTGCTCGACGTCGCGCAACCGACAGCGTCATGATGGCCTGGCTTTCCGAATGGTTTGGCCGCGGCACGCCGGCGGTCGAAGCCGCGACTGTGCGCGACGCACCGCGTCTGGCGCAGTTGCATGGCGCCTCGTTTCATCGCGGCTGGGGCGAAGGCGAATTCGAGGCGATGCTCGCCGAGCGCAATACGCTGGTGCATCGGCTGCGGCTCGGGCGCAAGATCATCGGCTTTGCGGTGTCGCGGATGGGAGCAGATGAAGCGGAGATCCTGTCGATCGCGATCGATTCCAGCCAGCGCGGCCGCGGCCTGTCGCGCAATTTGTTGCTGACGCATCTGGGCCATCTTGCCGGCCGCGGCGTGCGCACCGTTTTCCTCGAGGTGGAGGAAAATAACCAGCCGGCGCGACGGCTCTATGAACGGGCCGGATTTGCCGTCGTCGGTCGCCGTGAACGCTATTACAAGCAGCCCGGTGGGGAACATTTGAATGCGCTTCTGATGCGCCGTGACTTGTCGTAACATGCGGGCAGTGGCAGAACAGTCCTGCCCTGCCCCTCCAGGCTGAAGAAACATGGCTCCGCTGAAAACCTCGTCTGCGATGAAGAACACTGGAATCGAGGCGCGCTGCGCCGCGACCGGCATGCGCATGACCGAGCAGCGCCGCGTCATCGCGCGCGTGCTGGCCGAATCCGTGGATCATCCTGACGTCGAGGAACTCTACCGGCGCTGCGTCGCGGTCGACGACAAGATCTCGATCTCGACCGTCTACCGCACCGTAAAACTGTTCGAGGACGCCGGCATCATCGAGCGCCACGACTTTCGCGAGGGCCGCGCGCGCTATGAGCAGATGCCCGACAGCCATCACGACCACCTGATCAATTTGCGCGACGGCAAGGTGATCGAATTCACGTCCGAAGAGATCGAGAAACTGCAGGCGGAGATCGCCCGCAAGCTCGGCTACAAGCTGGTCGACCACCGGCTCGAACTGTATTGCGTCCCGCTGGACGAAGATAAGTCCTGACATAGCGTTTTCGAGCGAAGTGGATACCGGTTCGCGTGAAGAAAACGCGTCAACAAGAGATTCCCGATCTCATCATCTTCGACTGCGACGGCGTGCTGGTCGACAGCGAAGTCATTTCATGCCGCGCGCATGCCGAGGTCCTGACGCGTCACGGCTATCCGATCACGTCGGAACAGGTGTTCGATCGTTTCCTCGGTCGCTCGACACGACAGGCGAATCTCGAAATCGAGGCCGAACTCGGCCGCAGCCTTCCAGATGATTTTCATACGCAATTGCAGGACGAGCTGTTCCGTTCCTTTGAGGCCGATCTGCAAGCGGTGCCGCACATTCACACCGCGCTCGACCGGATCGCGCAGCCCGTTTGCGTGGCGTCCAGCGGCTCACCGCAACGCATGCGCGTCAGCCTTGGCCGCACTGCCCTCCACGAACGATTTGCGCCGAACATCTTTTCGGCCCTGCAGGTCAAGAACGGCAAGCCGGCGCCCGATCTCTTCCTGTTCGCGGCTGGGCAGATGAAGGTGGCGCCCGAACGCTGTCTCGTGGTCGAGGACAGCCTCCCCGGCATCACAGCCGCCCGCGCCGCCGGAATGACGGTGCTCGGCTTCTGCGGCGGTAGCCATTGCGGACCCGGCCATGCCGAGGCGCTGCGCGCCGCCGGCGCCACGATGACCTTTGCGGACATGCGGGAACTGGCCGGGCTGATTGAAAACGGCGCAATTGTCGCAACAACCTGAGCCGTCATTCCGGGATGGTCCGAAGGACCAGACCCGGAATCTCGAGATTCCGGGTTCGATGCTGACGCATCGCCCCGGAATGACGCCCTCCAACGCTGGATTTTGCTCCCTTTAGGCTATATTTGAGCCCTGCGCCTTGAAGGCGCTCCTTTGCACCCCAAGCAGGTTCCATGACGCCGCCGCGCAAGCTGCACATCAAATCCTATGGCTGCCAGATGAATGTCTATGATGCGCAGCGCATGGTGGATACGCTGGCCGGCGAGGGCTTTGTCGAGACGGCAAACGCCGATGAAGCGGATCTGGTGATCCTCAACACCTGCCATATCCGCGAGAAGGCCTCGGAAAAGGTCTATTCCGAGCTCGGGCGGCTGCGCGTAATGAAGGACGACGCCGCGCGGCAGGGGCGCGACGTGAAAATTGCGGTCGCAGGCTGCGTTGCGCAAGCCGAAGGCGAGGAGATCATTCGCCGCGCGCCGACTGTCGACGTTGTGGTCGGTCCGCAGAGCTACCACCATCTGCCGCAACTGCTGAAGCAGGCGAAAGCGGAAGGCCGCGCACTGGAAACCGAATTCCCCATCGAGGACAAGTTCGGATTCTTAGGCCCGCCGAAGCCCGATGCGATCCGCTCGCGCGGCATTTCCGCCTTTGTCACCGTGCAGGAAGGCTGCGACAAGTTCTGCACCTTCTGCGTCGTGCCTTACACGCGTGGCGCGGAAGTCTCGCGTCCCGTGACAAGGATCATCGAGGATGTGACGCGGCTTGCCGACAACGGCGTGCGCGAGATCACCCTGATCGGGCAGAACGTCAACGCCTATCACGGCGAAGGGCCGGATGGACGGAGCTGGCCGCTCGGCAAATTGCTTGAGCGGCTCGCCGCAATCCCCGGCGTGCTGCGTCTGCGCTATTCGACCAGCCATCCCCGCGACGTCGAGGACAGCCTGATCGAGGCGCATCGGGACCTGCCGGCGCTGATGCCGTTCGTGCACCTGCCGGTGCAGTCCGGTTCGGACCGAATCTTGGCAGCCATGAACCGCAAACATACCGCCGGTGATTACCGCCGCGTCATCGACCGATTTCGCACGGCGCGCCAAGACATTGCTTTTTCTTCGGATTTCATTGTCGGCTTCCCCGGCGAAACAGAGGAAGATTTTTCTGCGACCCTCGCGCTTGTCACGCAAATAGGGTACGCTGCAGCTTATTCGTTCAAATATTCGCCGCGGCCCGGCACGCCGGCGGCGGACATGCGGGAGATGGTGCCAGCGGTAGCGATGGACGAGCGATTGGAGCGCCTCCAGAACTTGATCGACAGCCAGCAATCGGCCTTCAATAAGGCTATGATCGGCACCACGGTCGATGTGCTGTTCGAACGCGCCGGGCGCAATCCCGGCCAGATCGTCGGCCGCACTGCCTATCTGCAGCCCGCGCATGTGATGGCATCATTGGACATCGTCGGAAAAGTCCTGCCGGTCAGGATCGACAGCCTCGAGCGCTACAGCCTGCTCGGCGAGCTGGCCCCGCGTCATGCGCGGCCTCAGTCATCAGCTCTTTCGCAGACGACCATTGGAGCCTGAACCCTTGCCAAAAAGCGCATCGGATTCACCATCGCTTGCTCCCAGCCGCAAACCTGACCGCGACATGCAGATACCGCCAGAGACCCAGGTCGTCATCGACTTCGACGACAACCGCGCCGCTTCCGCGCTGGTCGGCCCTTATGGGCAGAATCTGGCGCAGGTCGAACGCCGGCTCGGCGTCGTTGTCGATTCCCGCGGCAACCAGATCACCATCGCCGGCTCCCGCGACGGCTGCGACGCCGCACGACGCGTGCTGGAGACGCTTTATGGCCAGGCGACGCAGGGGCATGATCTTTCACAGGGCGACGTCGAAGGCGCGATCCGCGCCGTGATCGCGCAGGGCTCGCTGTTCGAGTTCGACGCCAAGACCGCAAAGCCCTCGTTCGAGACCATCAATCTGCGCAAGCGCCCGGTGCGGGCACGCACCGCCGCGCAGGATTCCTACATCCGCGCGCTGAAGCGGCACGAGTTGGTGTTCGGCATCGGGCCTGCCGGTACCGGCAAGACCTGGCTTGCGGTCGCCTATGCCGCGCAATTGTTCGAGCGCAAGGAAGTCGATCGCATCATCCTGTCGCGGCCCGCGGTCGAGGCCGGCGAACGGCTCGGCTTTCTGCCCGGCGATCTCCGCGAGAAGGTCGACCCCTATCTGCGGCCGATCTATGACGCGCTCTATGACCTGATGGATGCGCGCGTCGTGGAGCGCGCACTGCAGGGCGGCGAAATCGAGATCGCGCCGCTTGCCTTCATGCGCGGCCGCACGCTGACCAATGCCGTTATCATCCTGGATGAAGCGCAAAACACCACCTCGATGCAGATGAAGATGTTCCTGACGCGGCTCGGCGAGAACAGCCGCATGATCGTCACCGGCGACCCCTCGCAGGTCGACTTGCCACACGGCCAGGCCTCCGGGCTGGCAGAGGCAGTGAGCCTGCTGGAAGGCGTCGAGGGCATCGCGCAGGTGCGCTTCACCGCGGAGGACGTGATCCGTCACGAATTGGTGGCACGGATCGTCGCGGCCTATGAGGGATTGCCACAACGGCAAGTCGCCGCCAAATCTTGATGTCATCAGCCGGCCTCACGGACCTGCCGCAAGCGGGTTCCGGCCGCAACCCGAACGCCTAGAAACAACAACTTTTGGAACGACAGTGTCTTCCGCTCTCCCCGCTACCGAGGTTCTGGTCACAGCCGATTGCTGGCAGACCGAGCCTGATGCTGAAGCGGCGATCCATCGCGCCATCGAGGCCGCCGCCGAGATCACTGAGGCCGATGTCGGCGAGGCCGAACTGGCAGTGATGCTGACGGATGATTCCGGAATCCGGACGCTGAACAACAATTGGCGCGGCATCGACAAGCCGACCAACGTGCTGTCGTTTCCGGCGTTGCAGCCAAAGGGCGCTCAGGAGCCGGACGACGCCCCGCGCATGCTCGGCGATATCGCGATCGCCTATGAGACGACGCGCAGGGAGGCGGACGAGGAGCAGAAGCCGTTCGACCATCATTTAAGCCACCTCGCGGTGCACGGTTTCCTGCATCTGATCGGCTACGACCACGAAAACGACGACGACGCCGAGCAAATGGAAAATCTCGAGCGCGAAATCCTCGCGCAACTCGGCATTCCCGATCCGTATGCGGACCGGGAGCGGATGGACTGAAATGGCGGACTCCGAACCTACCCACGACAATCCGCGCGATGTGCGCAACCTGCCGGCCGTGGTGCCGGAGGAGGCACAGCGTCCCGCAGCGGAGAGCTGGTTGCTGCGCGCGATCCGCACCTTGTTCGGCTGGAAGGCAGGATCGGTTCGCGACGACCTGCAGGTGGTGCTCGATGCGTCGACGCCCGATGACGTGAACTTTTCCGCCGTCGAGCGCACCATGCTGCGCAACATCCTCAATCTGCATGAGCGGCGTATCGCCGACGTGATGGTGCATCGCGCCGACATCGTCGCCGTAAAACGCGACATCCCGCTCGGCGAATTGATGAGCCAGTTCGAAAGCGCCGCGCATTCGCGCCTCGTGGTCTACGACGAAACCCTCGATGATCCCGAGGGCATGGTTCACATCCGCGACCTGCTCGCCTTCATGACCGCAAGGGCGCGCGTCAGCGACACCGGCAAGACGCGGCGCAAGAAGCCGCTGCCCGCCGGCCTCGACCTGCGCGCGGTCGATCTCGCGCTGCCGCTTCACGAAGCGAGCATCATCCGAAAACTTCTTTATGTACCGCCCTCGATGCGCGCGATCGACCTGCTGGTGCAGATGCAGGCCACCCGCATCCACCTGGCGCTGGTGGTCGACGAATATGGCGGCACAGATGGGCTGGTGACGATCGAGGACCTCGTCGAGGAAATCGTCGGCGAGATCGACGACGAGCACGACAGCGACGAGCCGCCGTCGATCGTTCGCCAGCCGGATAACTCGTTCATCGCCGACGCGCGGGCGAGCCTCGATGATGTCCGCTCGGTGATCGGCGAAGACTTCGTCACGGGCGAAGCTGGCGAGGAAGTCGAGACGCTCGGCGGCTATCTGGTGTCGTTTGTCGGCCGCGTGCCGGTGCGCGGCGAGTTGATTTCCGGACCCGGCAATTTCGAGGTCGAAGTGCTCGACGCCGATCCGCGGCGGGTGAAGCGCGTGCGGATCGCAACGCGCAAGGAACGCAACGTCCCGCGCAAGGAGCGCGAGAGCCGTCGCCGCAACGAGGCCGCGCCCGATGCCAGCCCTCAGGCCGATGCCAGCCCGCAGGCCAACGACACCGCGCCTCCGTCCTCCGGCGACGGAGCCGCCCCGCAGTGAGGGTTTCCGATCAACTCCGCACGGTCGGGCTTTCGATCATCCTGACCTGGGGATGGAAGCGCGCCGTCATCGCACTCGTCGCCGGCGCCCTGTCCTCGCTCGCGATGGCACCGTTCAACGCCTGGCCGATCCTGTTCCTGACCTTCCCGGTCGCGGTCTGGCTGATCGACGGCGCAGGCGCCGGAAAGTGGCGCGGCATCCCGGCGGCGGCAATCTCCGGCTATTGGTTCGGGCTCGGCTACTTCGTGCCGGGGCTTTATTGGATCGGCTATGCCTTTCTGGTCGATGCGCAGACCTTCGCCTGGCTGTTGCCGTTTGCGATACTCGGCCTGCCCGCCTATCTGGCACTGTTTCCCGCGCTCGGCTTTGCGCTGGCGCGCCTGCTCTGGACTCCCGACGGCTTCCGCGTGCTGGCGCTGGCAGCGAGCTTGACCATCGCCGAATGGCTGCGCGGCCATGTGCTATCAGGATTTCCCTGGAACGCCTTCGGCTATGCGCTGTCGGAGCCACTGGCGCTGGCGCAGACCGCATCGCTGATCGGGCTCTGGGGCATGACGTTCCTTGCCGTCGCAATCTTCGCAAGTCCGGCCGTCCTGATCGATGGCAAATCGTCCAACCGAAAGCTGTGGCGGGTGCCGGCCATAGCGCTGATCGTTCTCGCGGCCATGCTGGTTTTCGGCGCGGTGCGGCTGTCGCGGCTGCCGACCACCATGGTCGCCAATGTCAAGCTGCGCATCATGCAGCCCAACCTGCAGCAGGACGTCAAATTCAACTACGCCGCCAAAGCGGAAGTGATGAGGAAATATCTGACGCTCTCCGATCGCGCTTCCGGCCCGCACTCCACGGGCGTGCGCGATGCCAACATCCTGATCTGGCCGGAATCGGCGTTTCCGTTTTTCCTGACGCGCGAGGCCGACGCGATGGCAGAGATCGCCGAGTTCCTGCCTCAGGGCACCGTGCTGATCACCGGCTCGGTACGTGCCCCAGATCTGCCGCCGGGCGTCCGCATCACACGCGCCTACAATTCGATCTATGTCATCGACCATGACGGCAGCGTGCTGTCGGTTTACGACAAGCTGCACCTGGTGCCGTTCGGCGAGTATCTGCCATTTCAGGAACTGATGGAAAAGCTCGGCTTCGTGCAGCTCACCAAGGTCCATGGCGGATTCATCGCCGGCCAGCGGCGTCATGCGCTTGACATCCCGAATGCGCCGCGCGCACTGCCGCTGATCTGCTACGAGGCGATTTTCCCTGGTGACATTGACATTCACGACGACCGGCCAAGCTGGATCATCAACGTCACCAATGACGGGTGGTTTGGAATCTCGACCGGCCCCTACCAGCATCTGCAGCAGGCGCGGCTGCGCGCGATCGAGGAGGGCCTGCCCGTTGTTCGCGCAGCGAACACCGGCATCTCCGCGGTCATCGATCCGGCGGGACGGATTGTCGCAGAACTCGGCCTCGGCATCGAAGGCGTGCTCGATGCCAGGTTGCCGGCTGCCATCCCGCCGACGCTATATGCACGTTTCAATGACATGCCCGCTGCGATCATTCTGCTCGTCGCATTGTTGCTTGTGGTCGGACGGCGTGTTGCCCGGCGCAATTCTTGACGCCTGCGCGCCCTCGATGGTTGCCCGCGCAAGGAAAAATTCCGCTGGTGTGATTCCACCAGTTGACAGAACGACCGCGTCATTCGCATTCTACAATTCCAAGCCGAACTGAAATCCTGCCAGCACAGTAGCTCAAATTGTCCGCATTCGTCCTCGATCCTCCCGCAGGATTTTGACGATACCGGCGCCTGGGGCATACTCCATACCCGTTTTGCCTCATTCGCCGGGCGCGTAGTCCTTCCAGGAGAGTCCGAAGATGTCTACCAAAGCGCCCAATCCTGTTGACAAATATGTCGGCAGCCGTGTCCGCATGCGGCGGATCATGTTGGGCATGAGCCAGGAAAAGCTGGGAGAAAAGCTTGGCCTCACCTTCCAGCAGATTCAGAAATACGAGAAGGGCACCAACCGCGTCGGCGCCAGCCGGCTGCAGCAGATTTCCGAGATCCTGCAGGTGCCGGTCTCGTTCCTGTTCGACGGCGGACCGAGCGGCTCGACAACCGCAGAAGGCTTCAGCGAAGGCGCCTCGCCCAGTTACGTTTCCGACTTTCTCGCAACCTCCGAGGGGCTGGCGCTGACGCGCGCCTTCACGCGCATCGCCGACGCCAAACTCCGCCGCAGCATCGTCGAACTGGTCGAGCAGATCGCCGCCCGCGAAGGCCCCGACAAGCGCTGATCGGCGTCGTCATTCCTGCGACATGGCGATTGACGCGCCCGCCGGTGCAGGCGCATGACGTTGGTTCAATCGTTCTGAGATCATGATCCGATTAGACGGAATCGGATCATGATCTCACCTCTTTGTTTGAGCATGATCTCCGCGCAAACGCTTCGCGTTTGTCGCGAGGGAAAACCGGTTTCCACTTTTCCGGATCATGCTCCAGATGCCGGCGCACCAATGACAACGACATCCTTTAATCCTGCGGAGATTCTCGACGGCATCCGCCGCTGGGTGGAGATCGAGACGCCGACAGAAGCGCCCGAACAGGTCAACAAGCTCGCCGATCTCGTCGCCGAAGGCTATCGCAGCCTGCCGGCCACCCTCGAGCGGATCGCCGGCCAGAACGGATGCGGCGATCATCTCGTCGCGCGGTCGGCCTGGGGCCAGGACGCACCGGGAATCCTGGTGCTGAGCCATCTCGACACCGTGCACCCCCTCGGATTCATCCAGCGCCTGCCATTTTGCATCGACGGCGACAGCGCCTTCGGTCCCGGCATTTATGACATGAAGGGCGGCGCCTATCTCGCCTACCACGCCTTCAGGGAAATTTGCGCCAATGGCGCGCGCCCGCCGCTCGGCGTGACCCAGCTCTACGTTTCCGATGAGGAGATCGGCAGCCCGACCTCGCGGGCGCTGATCGAAGCCGAAGGCCGCAAAGCCAAATATGTGCTGGTGACCGAGCCGGCGCGCGACGGCGGCAAGATCGTCACCGGGCGCAAGGGCGTCGCCCGCTTCGAGATCTTCGTCAAGGGCGTGCCCTCGCACGCCGGTACGCGGCCCGAGGACGGCCGCAGCGCGATCCGCGAGCTCGGCAACATCATCCAGACGCTGGAGGCGATGAACGATCTGGCGCGCGGCGTCACCGTCAATGTCGGCGTGGTCAAAGGCGGCACCAAGCCGAACGTGATCGCGGAAGAGGCCTATGCCGAGGTCGACATGCGCGTGCCGACCACCGCCGATGCCGATGAGCTGGTACCGAAAATACTCAATCTGAAATCGCGGACCGACGGCGTCAGCGTGCATGTGGTCGGCGAATTGAACCGGCCGCCTTATGAGAAGACCAACGCCGGCGCGGCGCTCTACGAACACGCCAAAGGGCTCGCAACCGAGATCGGCTTCGACCTCGTGGACACCTCGACCGGCGGCGGCTCCGACGGCAATTTCACGGCGCTGCATACGGCGACGCTCGACGGTCTCGGCGTCGACGGCAAGGGCGCACATACCCATTATGAGCAGATGTATATCTCGTCGATCGAGCCGCGCGCGCGGTTGCTCCATCGGCTGTATCAGACGCTGCGATGATGACGCCTTCCCGCGATCAGGAGCGCGACGCCCATGCGCATGGCTCATTCTTCGGACGGCGCAAGGGCCACAAGCTGCGCGCGCATCAGGCCGACCTGATCGAGCATCTGCTACCGCATCTCGCGCTCGACATCGCAAGCCCCGCGCCGGCCAGCCTCATCGAACTGTTCGATGACAACATTGAGGATGTCAGGCTCGAGATCGGGTTTGGCGGCGGCGAGCATCTCGCCGCCGAGGCCCGCGCGTTTCCGAATATCGGCTTCATCGGCTGCGAGCCCTATGTCAACGGGATGGCCAAGATCCTGACCCAGATCGAGGCACACAATATCGGCAACATCCGCCTGTTCGCAGGCGACGCCGCCGAGCTGCTCGCCTGGGCGCCGTCGCAATCGATGCGGCGCATCGACCTGATCCATCCCGATCCCTGGCCGAAGCGACGGCACTGGAAGCGCCGCTTTGTCCAAGATGCCACCGTTGCCGCAATGGCGCGCATTCTCAAAGCGGGTGGCGAATTCCGCTTCGTCAGCGACATCGACGATTACTGCGCCTGGACTCTATGGCACCTGATGCGCTCGTCCGATTTCACCTGGCTGGCCGAGCGCGCCTCCGACTGGCAGGCTCCCTGGCCCGACTACACGATGACGCGCTACGGCGCCAAAGCCGAGCGCGAGGGACGCAGGGCGACGTATCTGCGGTTTCGCAGAATTTGACGCTTGTCATTCCGGGCTCACGCTACGCGTGCCCCGGAATGACGGCGTGGTTTGCACCTGGCATTCAAATCTGAGCGTCCGTCATTGCGAGCGCAGCGAAGCCACGGCACCACAAGCGCAATGACGATGAGAGAGAGACTACCGCGTCTTCCAGAAGTCCACGACGCGCTGGGCGGTGGAGGGCATCAGGCGCGTGAAGTTCAGCCGCGCGTTCTCGATGTCGGCGGGTGACGGCACGCGGTTGGGGCCGAGCCGAAGCAGGATCAGCGCGCGTACGGTGGCCCATTCGAGGCCGATGGTCTTGCCGGCGATCAGAATGGGATCGTAGCGCTCGCCGGTGATCAGGCGATCGAGCGTCGCGATCTTGACACCGGTCATCGCGGCCAGCGCGCACACCGATTCCTCGTATCTGAACGACTTGGCGAAATCGAGCAGCGCGATTTCGTTCAATTGATTGGCGTGATGCAACGCGAGGATCGTGCGCTGGGCCGGCGCGAAATCGCGCGCGCTGTCGACCTTCTCTCCCATGCCGTTGATCTCGCGGATCGCCTGCTTGATCGCGGCCTGCCGCTCCGGCTTGACCACGTCGAACAGGCGGCGGCGGACGATCTCGACGGAGCCTGCCACCAGCGTCTTCAACTGTTCGGGCGACAGATCCGCGCGCTGACCGACGGCGAGCGTCAGCACGCTGTCCTGGCTGGCGCGCCGAATCAGCGTCGAATAGCCGCTCGTCGAGAATTCGGCACCGGCATTGCCGGCTGCGCGCCTGACAACGTCGCGATCGCCGCGGCGGACGATGACGTCGGTCAGATCGGTCGAGAGCTTCGGCCGCTCCGCCATCGCAAGCAGATGCTCCTGCCCCTTCGCGCGCGCGATTTCGACCAGGACCTGCTCGTCGATGACAGGAGACCGGCGCAAGAGCGGCCCCGCGACCGCGATCTCGTCCTCGCGCGCAAGCTGCCCGATCAGGCTGCGCGGCGCATTCGATAGCAGCGACAGGCGTTCGGCGAGCTCCGCCCGCGCAGCACGCTCGGCGTGGGGGACCAGGCTCGTCAGGACGCCATCGAACAGATCGACATGGTCGGTACTGAAACTGGCCGCCCCCTGCAGGAACAATTCGCCGATCCGGCGCGCGGCCTCGGCGCGGCGCCTGGGGTCACCGATACGGACGATCTCGTCGAGTTCAGGGATCAGCGCAGTCGCTGTCGTCGTCATAACCCTGCCCAAACCGGCCCGCAGTGCCGGTTTTTGCGGCGCAATCTAGGTGGCGTTCGTGAACGAAGCGTTAGACATTCGCACCCAACTTTCCGATAGCGCAAATTTGCTCGGCCGTGGCCTCCGCCCCTTGCCGGACCGGGGAAAAAGCGCTATATCAGCCGCGACTTAAAGTTCTCATACGATCCGTATTGAGAGTGGGCCCCTCCGGACCCGCTCTTTTTTATTACCCGAACGAACCGCGCCAAGCCTGGTCCGGTTTGGGTAGTGCAACCAGAGCATGAACCCGAACAGCGGAAACCTGTTGTCCGCAAGGATCATGCTCAAACACGAGAAATAAGATCATGGCCCGATCAGCGTGATCGTATCATGATCGAATGCCGGTCTAGCGCCGGCCAACCCGCAGAACCGACAGCTCAAGACGTATCTTTGACCCTGGATATGACCGATCCAACCGCTGGTTCCGTCAATGCCGAATTGCTCGCCGAGCCGCGGCTCGTCGTCGAGCCCGGCGCTGCGGCCCGCGTGTCGGCAGTCGCCACCCCGGTCCTGCAGGGACTGGGCTACCGTCTGGTGCGGATCAAGATCACCGGCGAGGCCGGCTGCACCGTCCAGATCATGGCGGAACGGCCGGACGGCTCGATGCAGATCGAGGATTGCGAAGCGATCTCGCGCGCGCTGTCGCCGGTGCTCGACATCGCAGATCCCATCGACCGGGCCTATCGGCTGGAAATCTCGTCGCCGGGCATCGACCGGCCCCTGGTGCGACGTTCGGATTTCGAGCGCTATGCCGGCCACCTCGTCAAGATCGAGATGGCGGTGGCGCATCAGGGCCGCAAGCGGTTCCGCGGCACCCTGAACGGTGTCGAGGGTAACGCGGCGCGCCTACATCGGGATGACACACGCGAGGGTGAAGATGCGGACGTCTTGCTGGCGATGGAAGACATCGCCGAAGCAAGGCTGGTGCTGACCGACGAGCTGATCGCCGAATCGATGCGGCGCGGCAAGGCGCAGGAACGCGAATTGCGCCGCGAATTGGGGCTGGCCCCGCCACAACCCGCGCACGCGAAGAACAGCGATCCGAGCAAGAGCCATAAGCCGAAGCAAGGGACCGGCAAGAAACCGGCTCCGAAGAACACGAAACAACACCGCCTCGCCGCCGAACGGCTGCGCCGGGGCGAGACCGAGCCTGACGAAGGAGACTAGCCATGGCAGTCAGCGCCAATCGACTTGAACTGCTGCAGATCGCCGACGCCGTCGCGCGCGAAAAATCGATCGACCGCGGCATCGTGATTGCCGCGATGGAGGACGCCATTGCGAAAGCGGCGCGCGCCCGATACGGCAGCGAGACCGACGTCCACGCCGAGATCGACCCCAAGAAGGGCGAGCTCCGCCTGTCGCGCCACATGCTGGTGGTCGACGTGGTCGAGAATGCTTCCAACCAGATTTCGCTGGCCGATGCCCAGCGCGCCAATCCCGGCGCCCGCGTCGGCGACACCATCGCCGACACGCTGCCGCCGCTCGAATACGGCCGCATCGCCGCGCAATCGGCCAAACAGGTGATCGTGCAAAAGGTGCGCGAGGCCGAGCGCGACCGGCAATACCAGGAATTCAAGGACCGCATCGGCGACATCGTCAACGGCGTCGTCAAGCGCGTCGAATATGGCAGCGTGATCGTCGACCTCGGACGTGGCGAGGCCATCATCCGCCGCGACGAAATGCTGCCGCGCGAGGTGTTCCGCAACGGCGACCGCGTCCGCGCCTATATCTTCGACGTCCGCCGCGAGACGCGGGGCCCGCAGATCTTCCTGTCGCGCACCCATCCGCAATTCATGGCCAAGCTGTTCGCGCAGGAAGTGCCGGAGATTTATGACGGTATCGTCGAGATCAAGGCAGTGGCCCGCGATCCCGGCTCGCGCGCCAAGATCGGCGTGATCTCGCGGGATTCGTCCGTCGATCCGGTCGGCGCCTGCGTCGGCATGCGCGGCTCGCGCGTGCAGGCCGTGGTCAACGAATTGCAGGGCGAGAAGATCGACATCATCCCGTGGTCGCCCGACATCGCGACCTTCGTCGTCAACGCGCTGGCGCCGGCCGAAGTCGCCAAGGTCGTGATCGACGAGGACCGCGAGCGCATCGAGGTCGTGGTGCCCGACACCAACAACCAGCTCTCGCTGGCGATCGGCCGCCGCGGCCAGAACGTCCGCCTCGCCTCGCAGCTCACCGGCTGGGATATCGACATCCTGACCGAGCAGGAAGAGTCCGAGCGTCGTCAGGCCGACTTCGAGAATTCAACCCGCGTCTTCATGGAGGCGCTCAATGTCGACGAAGTCGTCGGCCAGCTCCTGGCGTCGGAAGGCTTTACCTCGGTCGAGGAACTGGCGCTGGTGGATGTGAAGGAACTCGCCGGCATCGAAGGCTTCGACGAGGAAACCGCAACGGAGCTGCAGAACCGCGCCAAGGAATATCTGGAGCAGCTCGAGGCCGAGCTGGAAGCCAAGCGCAAGGAACTCGGCGTCGAGGACGCCGTGAAGACCGTCCCGGGCATAACCGCGAAGATGCTGGTCAAGCTCGGCGAGAACGACGTCAAGACCGTCGAGGATCTCGCCGGCTGCGCCACCGACGATCTGGTCGGCTGGACCGAGCGCAAGGACGGTGGCGAGCAGACCAAGCATACCGGGTTCCTCGACGGGATCGATATCTCCCGCGAGGACGCCGAGGCGATGATCATGCAGGCCCGCGTAAAGGCCGGCTGGATCACCGAGGCTGATCTCGCCAAGCAGAACGCCGAGGCGGAAGCCGCCGAAGAACCGACGGCCTAAGGAGATGGCCCGCGCATGCTCGCAATGGCTGACCCCGATCTGGATCATGGGCCGCGGACCGAAAAGTCCGCGACCATGCGGATGTGCGCGGTCAGCCGCGAGGTGCGCCCGATCGACGAGCTGATCCGCTTCGTCGTCGCCCCCACCGGCGAGGTGATCGCCGATGTGAAACGCAAGCTGCCGGGGCGCGGCCTCTGGCTTTCAGCCTCGCGCCGCACGGTTGCGGAAGCGGTCCGGCGTCACCAGTTTAGCCGGGGATTCAAGCGCGACGTCCGCGTCGCGGCAACTCTGCCCGATGATACCGAAGTGCTGCTGGTTCGCAGTAGCCTCGAGGCGCTGGCCATGGCCGCCAAGGCCGGCCGGGTCGTTTCCGGCTTCGGCAAGGTCGAGGACGCGTTGTCGCAGCGGGAAAGACCCCTAAGCCTGATCCATGCTTCCGATGCGGCCCCCGACGGAGTCCGCAAATTGGACGCGATCCTGCGGCAAAGGGGCGGAAAAGACGAAGATTCGTTGAAAATATCTGTCGTCACCGCGCTGACATCGGCAGAATTGGATTTGGCACTGGGCCGGTCAAATGTGATACATGCTGCCCTGCTCGCGGGCCCGGCGAGCAAGACGTTCCTGTCGCGCTGCCAGCTTCTGGTCCGATACCGGATGGCCGACGACGACAAGACCGCCGATGCGGCCAGAAATTCTAGCTAGAGCATGATCGGGAAGAGGGGAAACCGGCTTTCCGAAAAGATCATGTTCAAACAACAAGATGGAGCGGGATGACGGGTCCGAGGACAGTCATTTCGGTCTTTTGGAACTGCGACGACGACGCGTGCGAAACGGCACAACGCTAACGAGATTAGGACTGCTGAATGGTTGATACCAAAACCCCTGGCGACAAGACTTTGAGTGTCCCGAGCAAGACCTTGACGCTGAAGCCACGCGTCGAGACGGGCACCGTGCGCCAGAGCTTCAGCCATGGCCGCAGCAAGCAGGTTGTGGTCGAAAAGCGCGGCAAGCGCCGCGTCGGTGGTGACGGCCCCGGAACCGAGCCGCACGCGCCCGAACCGGTGGCGGCCAAGCCCGCGCCGGCGCCCGCCAGGCCGCTCGGTCGTCCCGGCGGGTCTTCCCCATCGCAGCGCAACGCCGGCGGATCGGGCGTGGTGCTGCGCAGCCTGACCGAGGACGAGCGCTCGGCCCGCGCCAGCGCACTCGCCGACGCCCGGCAGCGTGAGGTCGAAGAGCGCCGGCAGGCCGAAGAGGAAGCCAAGCGCCGCGCCAGCCGCGAAATCGCCGAGCGCGCCGAGCGTGAAGCCGCCGAAGCCCGTCGGCTGGCCGAAGAGGAACGTCATCGCCAGGAAGAGGAAGCCAAGCGCAAGGCCGAGATCGAGGCCAAGCGGCGCTTTGGCGAGGGCGAAGCGAAGCCAGCAGCAGCAGCCAAGCCAGCAGCCGCAGCAGCCCCTGCACCGGCGCCGGCGGCTCCAGCCCGTACCCCATCGACCCCGGGACGCCCATCTGCGACCCCGGGACGCACGTCAGCGACCCCGGCACGCACACCAGCATCGGCTCCAGCGGCGAAGGCGCCGGGCGTCGCCGCAGAGCCCGATGAAGACGAGGGTCCGCGCCAGGTTCGCCGTGGCCCGGGTGGTGCCATGCGCCCCGTGGCCGCCCCGAAGACCACCCACAAGCCGGGTCCGCAGAAGGAGCGTGGCCGCCTGACGGTGGTCACCGCGCTCAACGCCGACGACGTGCGCGAACGCTCGATCGCATCATTCCGCCGGCGTACCCAGCGCCTCAAGGGCCATGCGTCAAATGAACCGAAGGAAAAGCTGATCCGCGAAGTCACGATCCCGGAAGCCATCACCATCCAGGAGCTCGCCAACCGCATGTCCGAGCGCGCGGTTGACGTCATCCGGTTGTTGATGAAGCAGGGCTCGATGTACAAGATCACCGACGTGATCGATGCCGACACCGCGCAACTGATCGCCGAGGAACTAGGGCACACGGTGAAGCGCGTGGCCGCCTCCGACGTCGAGGAAGGCCTGTTCGACGTCGTCGACGACTCCACCGACACCGAGCCGCGTTCGCCCGTCGTCACGGTCATGGGCCATGTCGACCACGGCAAGACTTCGCTGCTCGACGCACTTCGTCATGCCAACGTGGTCTCCGGCGAAGCCGGCGGCATCACGCAGCATATCGGCGCCTACCAGGTGTTGTCGCCCGAAAGCGGCACGAAGATCACCTTCATCGACACGCCCGGTCACGCCGCGTTCACCGCGATGCGCGCGCGCGGCGCCAAGGTCACCGACATCGTGGTGCTGGTGGTCGCGGCCGATGACGGCGTGATGCCGCAGACGGTCGAAGCGATCAATCACGCCAAGGCCGCCAGGGTTCCGATCATCGTCGCGATCAACAAGATCGACAAGCCGGACGCGCGGCCCGAGCGCGTGCGCACGGAACTGCTGCAGCACGAGGTGCAGGTCGAATCGCTCGGCGGCGAAGTCGTCGATGTCGAGGTCTCGGCCAAGAACAAGACCAATCTCGACCGGCTGCTCGAGATGATCGCATTGCAGGCCGAACTTCTCGACCTCAAGACCAACTCGCAGCGTCCGGCCGAAGGCACAGTGATCGAGGCCAAGCTCGACCGCGGCCGTGGTCCGGTCGCAACCGTGCTGGTGCAGCGCGGCACGCTCAGGGTCGGCGACATCATCGTCGCCGGCGCCGAGATGGGTCGCGTCCGCGCGCTGATCTCGGACCAGGGCGAGAATCTCGACGAAGCCGGTCCGTCCGTGCCGGTCGAAGTGCTCGGTTTCAACGGTCCGCCGGAAGCCGGCGATCGGCTTGCGGTGGTGGAGAACGAAGCTCGCGCCCGCCAGGTCACGAGCTATCGCGCGCACCAGAAGCGCGAGAACGCCGCCGCATCGATCTCGGGCATGCGCGGCTCGCTCGAGCAGATGATGTCGCAGCTCAAGACCGCGGGCCGCAAGGAATTCCCGCTGATCGTGAAGGCCGACGTGCAGGGCTCGCTCGAAGCGATCCTGGGCTCGCTGGAAAAGCTCGGCACCGAGGAAGTCGCCGCCCGCATCCTGCATGCCGGCGTCGGCGGCATCTCGGAATCCGACGTCACGCTGGCGGAAGGCTTCAACGCCGCGATCATCGGCTTCTCGGTGCGCGCCAACAAGGAGGCGGCCGCCGCCGCCAAGCGCAACGGCATCGAGATCCGCTACTACAACATCATCTACGATCTCGTGGATGACATCAAAAAGGCGATGTCCGGCCTGCTCGCGCCGACCCTGCGCGAGACCATGCTCGGCAACGCCCAGATCCTGGAGGTGTTCAACATCTCCAAGGTCGGCAAGGTCGCCGGCTGCCGCGTCACCGATGGTACGGTCGAACGCGGTGCCAATGTCCGCCTGATCCGCGACAACGTCGTCGTGCATGAAGGCAAGCTGTCGACGCTGAAGCGCTTCAAGGACGAAGTGAAGGAAGTCGTCGCCGGCCAGGAATGCGGCATGGCGTTCGAGAACTACGGCGACATGCGTGTCGGCGACGTGATCGAATGCTACCGTGTCGAAACGATCCAGCGCTCTCTGTAAGTCCAAGTCTTACGAAGCGCGGGAATTTCGAGCTGAACCGTCGTGCCCCGCGAAGGCGGGGCATCCAGTATCGCAATTGATTCTAGGCACAAAATACTGGATCACCCGCTCTCGCGGGTGATGGCGATAATTTGGGATTTTAGATAATGCCCCGTCATCAGAAGAAGAGTTCCGCCGCTGGCGGCTCGCAACGTCAGTTGCGCGTCGGCGAGACGGTACGCCATGCGGTTGCCGAGATTCTCTCGCACGGTGACGTGCACGATCCGGATCTTCGAGGCCACATCATCACCGTTCCCGAGGTGCGAATGTCGCCGGACCTGAAGCTCGCGACCATCTACGTGATGCCGCTCGGCGGACGCGACACCGAGACCGTGATTGCTGCGCTCGACCGCAACAAGAAATTTCTCCGCGGCGAGATCGCGCACCGCGTTAACCTGAAATTTGCACCTGACATCCGCTTCCGCGTCGACGACCGATTCGACGAAGCGGAACGTATCGAGAAATTACTGAGAACACCTGCGGTGCAACGTGATCTTGCACCCGATTCGGACGACGAGTGAGATGACCGTGACGACCGCAAACCCCGTGATCGAATCGCAGGACGTCGATTCGCATGCGGATGAAGAAAAAATTTCGGCGCCCGCGCGCGGCAACGAGACGCGTCGCGTCAACAACGATCCGCGCCAGAAACAGAAGCAGCAGGGTAACCAGCCGCGGCGCGACAAGCGCGACGTCCATGGCTGGGTCGTGCTCGACAAGCCGATCGGCATGACGTCGACGCATGCCGTCGCGGTGCTGAAGCGCCTGTTCCAGGCCAAGCGCGCCGGACACGCCGGCACGCTCGATCCGCTCGCCTCGGGCGGGCTGCCGATTGCGCTCGGCGAAGCCACCAAGACGGTTCCGTTCGTCATGGAAGGCCGCAAGCGCTACCGCTTCACGGTGGCCTGGGGCGAGGAACGCGACACCGACGACATCGAGGGCCGCGTGGTCAGGACCAGCGAACTCCGCCCCTCGGCCCAATCGATCCAGGAATTGCTGCCGCGCTTCACTGGCGTGATCGAGCAGATTCCCCCGCAATATTCCGCGATCAAGGTCCAGGGCGAGCGGGCCTATGACCTGGCGCGGGACGGCGAAACGGTCGAATTGCAGCCCCGGCCGGTCGAGATTCACGAATTAACCCTGGTGGAACATGGGGATGGGGGCCAGTCCGTGTTCGAGGCCGAGTGCGGCAAGGGAACCTATGTCCGCGCTTTGGCCCGGGATATGGGGCGGATTCTCGGCTGTTTCGGCCATATCTGCGCGCTCAGGCGGACCGTTGTCGGTCCGTTTACCGAACGGGACATGATTCCGCTGGAAGAATTGGAGGCTTTGTGTAATAGAGCCGCGTCTGGCGAGGGCAGCCTCGCCGACGCGCTTTTGCCCGTTGAGACCGCGCTGGACGACATCCCGGCACTGGCCGTCACACGGGCGGATGCGGCAAGGCTCCATCGGGGCCAAGCCGTTTTGTTGCGCGGACGGGATGCGCCCAATAGTAGCGGCACAGTCTATGTCACGGTGGCAGGCCGGCTTCTCGCGCTTGCCGAGATTGGCAATGGCGAAATCATCCCCAAGCGCGTGTTCAACCTGACCGGACTGACTGCCAGTTCGGCTCGCAACCATGGAAGTATTTGACGATGTCGATTACCGCCGAACGCAAAGCGGAAGTCATCAAGACGAATGCCCTCAAAGCCGGCGACACCGGCTCGCCCGAGGTTCAGGTCGCGATCCTGTCGGAACGCATCAGCAACCTTACCGAGCACTTCAAGACCCACGGCAAGGACAACCATTCACGCCGCGGCCTGTTGAAGCTCGTGTCGACGCGACGCTCGCTCCTCGACTACATCAAGAAAAAGGACGAGGCGCGTTACAAGGCATTGCTGGAAAAGCATAACATTCGTCGTTGATTTCAAGACTGCGCGCGCAACGTTAGCGCGCGTTTTCGCATGATCTTCCGAGAGACCGGAGTTTCAACCGTTCGGAGACGATCATGCACAAGAGCATGAACGTGACGACCGCATGTCGCACGCACTCATGTTCAAGCCTGGAGCATGACCCGGTTTTCCGGAAAGACCATGCTCAAACCTAAAGTGCCCAGCAGCAATCCGGCCGCTGGGCGGGGCAAGATGCCCATATGAACGAAAGGATGGACGCCATCCGGAACTTGAGAACCATGGCAGGATCGCCGGATACTGATCACGGCTTGCGATCAGTGTCCCGCCATCTTGCGCATGGTTTTTGCGTTTTGGAGGCCCGCTCTTTCGTGAAACCATGAAAGAAGACCAAAATGTTTACGACCCATTCCGTGGAGATTGACTGGGGCGGACGCCCCCTCAAGCTTGAGACCGGAAAGATCGCCCGACAGGCCGACGGCGCCGTGGTGGCGACCTATGGCGAGACCGTGGTGCTTGCCACCGTCGTCGCCGCCAAGACGCCCCGCGAAGGCGTCGACTTCCTGCCGCTGACGGTCGACTACCAGGAGAAGGCCTATGCCGCGGGCCGCATCCCCGGCGGCTACTTCAAACGCGAGGGCCGGCCGACCGAAAAGGAGACGCTGGTCTCCCGCCTGATCGACCGCCCGATCCGCCCGCTGTTCGTCGACGGCTGGCGCAACGAAACGCAAGTGATCATCACCACCCTGTCGCATGACATGGAGAACGATCCGGACATTCTGGCGATGGTTGCCGCTTCCGCGGCGCTGACGCTGTCCGGCGTGCCGTTCAAGGGCCCGATTGGAGCGGCCCGCGTCGGCTTCGCCAACGACGAATATGTGCTGAACCCGACGCTGGACGAGATGAACGAGACCCAGCTCGACCTCGTCGTCGCCGGCACCGCCGATGCCGTGCTGATGGTGGAATCGGAAGCCAAGGAGCTGAACGAAGACGTCATGCTCGGCGCCGTGATGTTCGGCCACCGGCACTTCCAGCCCGTCATCAACGCGATCATCGAGCTCGCCGAGAAGGCCGCGAAGGAGCCGCGCGAGATCACCGCGATCGACAACTCGGCGATCGAGAAGGACATGCTCGGCCTGATCGAGCAGGAACTCCGCACCGCCTATGCGATCCCGATCAAGCAGGAGCGCTATGCCGCAGTCGGCGCCGCCAAGGAAAAGGTGATAGCGCACTTCTTCCCGGAAGGGCAGGAGCCAAAATATGACAAGCTGCGCGTCGCCGACGTGTTCAAGGAGCTGGAAGCGAAGATCGTCCGCTGGAACATCCTCGACACCGGCAAGCGCATCGATGGCCGCGACGTCAAGACGGTGCGCAACATCGTCGCCGAAGTCGGCGTGCTGCCGCGCGCCCACGGCTCGGCGCTGTTCACCCGCGGCGAGACCCAGGCGATGGTCGTGACCACGCTCGGCACCGGCGAGGATGAGCAGTACATCGACGCGCTGTCCGGAACGTACAAGGAGACGTTCCTGCTGCACTACAACTTCCCGCCCTACTCGGTCGGCGAGACCGGCCGCCTAGGCGGCACCAAGCGTCGCGAGATCGGCCACGGCAAGCTCGCCTGGCGCGCGATCCATCCCGTGCTGCCGCCGCACCACGAATTCCCCTACACGGTGCGCGTGGTGTCTGAAATCACAGAGTCCAACGGCTCGTCGTCGATGGCCTCGGTCTGCGGCGCCTCGCTGGCGCTGATGGATGCCGGCGTGCCTCTGAAGCGGCCGACCGCCGGTATCGCGATGGGCTTGATCCTCGAAGATCAGCGCTTCGCGGTGCTCTCGGACATCCTCGGCGACGAGGACCATCTCGGCGACATGGATTTCAAGGTCGCCGGCACCGACCAGGGCATCACCTCGCTGCAGATGGATATCAAGATCGAGGGCATCACCGAGGAGATCATGCGCGTCGCGCTTGGCCAGGCCAAGGAAGGGCGCATCCACATCCTCGGCGAAATGGCGAAGGCCCTGACGGCGGCGCGCGCCGAGCTCGGTGAATACGCGCCGCGCATCGAGACCTTCAAGATCCCGACCGACAAGATCCGCGAAGTGATCGGTACCGGCGGCAAGGTGATCCGCGAGATCGTCGAGAAGACCGGCGCCAAGATCAACATCGAGGACGACGGCACCGTGAAGGTCGCCTCCAACGACGGCGAGGCGATGAAGGCTGCGATCAAGTGGATCAAGTCGATCACCTCCGAGCCGGAGATCGGCCAGATCTACGAGGGCACCGTGGTCAAGGTGATGGAGTTCGGCGCCTTCGTGAACTTCTTCGGCGCCAAGGACGGCCTCGTCCATATCAGCCAGCTCGCATCCAACCGCGTGCAGAAGACCTCCGACGTCGTCAAGGAGGGCGACAAGGTCAAGGTCAAGCTGCTCGGCTTCGACGACCGCGGCAAGACGCGGCTGTCGATGAAGGCGGTCGACCAGGAGACCGGCGAGGATCTGGAGGCCAAGCAGAAGCCCGACGCGTCGGCGCCGCGCGAGGCCGCCGGCGAGTGAGCGCCCGGACGACAATAGAATAACTAAAAATGGGCGGCCTCGATGGCCGCCCTAAGTTTATGTGGGGCTTTGCAAATCAACCGTGGCTGATGGCCTTGTGCGGTTTGGCCGCGATATCGTGATCGTACTTTGTCGGAACCGCTTCACGTCTTGCGCCTACAATAAGACAGCATGCTTTCCTTAAGCCCGGAGGTCACGATGTCATTCCTGTCCCGCCGCCGCCTGATGATGGCCGCAACCGGTCTCGTCGCCGCAGCCACTTCGCCGCGAATGGCGTTCGCGCAAGGCTCGGCCCAGCCGCCTGCCGGTCCGTTCAAGGTGGATCCGCTGCCATATCCCGCCAATGCGCTGGAGCCGCATATCGATGCGCTGACGATGCAGATCCATCATGACAAGCATCACCAGGCCTATGTGAACAACGTCAACGCGATCGCCAAAGATCATCCGCAGATCGCCGAAAAGCCGGTCGCGGATGTGCTCGCCAATCTGAACAACGTGCCGGAAGCCGTCCGCACCGGCGTCCGCAACAATCTCGGCGGCCACGCCAACCACACCATGTTCTGGCAGATCATGGGACCGAATGGCGGCCAGCCGGAGGGCGAGGTGCTCGCCGCGATCGACCGCGACCTCGGCGGAATGGAGAAACTGCGGACCGACTTCAACGCGGCCGGCGGACGCGTATTCGGTTCGGGCTGGGTGTTCGTCACGGTGACCAAGGACGGCAAGCTCGCGCTCGAGACCCGCCCGAACCAGGACAGCCCGCTGATGGACGGCAAACGCACGCTGTTCGGCAACGACGTCTGGGAGCACGCCTATTATCTGCATTACCAGAATCGCCGCCCTGACTATCTGCAGGCCTGGTGGAACACGGTGAACTGGAAGGCGGTCGGCGACCGCTACGCGGCCGCAAAGGCGGGCACGCTCGGCGTGTAGTCCACACGCGACAGCAGTATCACACGGCCGGGGGCGCGATATCGTCTCCGGCCGCTTCGCTGCACCGCCGAACTTCATGAGCAAGCTTCCCTTCACGGCGCCCCAGAATTGGCCGTTGCCAATGCAAGCGTTCGGGGCGATGAACGCGTCTTCGCCCGTGAAAGGTTCAGCATCATGATCCAGCTCTATTGGTCGCCTCGTTCGCGCTCGTTCACCTGCCTGTGGTTGATGGAAGAAACCGGACTGCCGTATGAGCGCGTGCTGACGGACATTTCGACCGGCGCGCAGAAGGCGCCGGAGTTCCTGAGGATCAATCCGATGGGCAAGGTTCCGGCGCTGAAGGACGGCGACGTCGCACTCGGCGAAGCCGCCGCGATCTGCGCCTACATTGCGGATCGCTATCCGGAAACGAAGTTGGCACCGGCGGTCGCTGATCCGAGGCGGGCAAGGTTTCTGCAGTGGCTGTTCTTCGCGCCGAGCTGCATCGAGCCGGCGCTGATCCAGATCTTCACCAAGCTCGAGGTGCCCACCAGCACCGCCGCATGGGGCAGCGCGACACAGGTCTTCGACGTGCTCGACACCGAACTGCAGAAGGGACCGTGGATCCTCGGCGAGGATTTTTCCGCCGCCGACATCGTGGTCGGCTCGGGCCTGAATTATGCGGTGCGGCTGTTCAAGATGGTGCCGTCACGGCCGTCCTTCGAGGACTATATCGCGCGCTGCGCCGCGCGCCCGGCGTTCCAGCGCGCGGAGAAGATTGCCGCAGGTTAGCGCTTGTAGGGTGGGCAAAGCACAGCGTGCCCACCATCCGCATTCCGCTCGTGACGGTGGGCACGCTGCGCTTTGCCCACCCTTACGATTTCGAGCTACTCCGCCTTCAGGTCTTCCGGGCGCGGCATCGAGATCACGTTGTAGCCGGAATCGACGTAGTGGACTTCACCGGTGACGCCACCGGAGAGATCGGACAGCAGATAGAGTGCGGACCCGCCGAGCTCATCGAGCGTCACGCCGCGGCCGAGCGGTGAATGCTTCTGCTGAAACGCGAACATCGCGCGTGCATCGCCGATGCCCGAACCGGCAAGCGTGCGCACCGGACCCGCTGAAATCGCGTTGATGCGGATGGCGCGCGGGCCGAAATCGGCGGCGAGATAGCGCACGGAGGCTTCCAGCGCCGCCTTCGCAACCCCCATCACGTTGTAATTGGGCATCACGCGCATCGATCCGCCGAACGTCAGCGTGATCATGGCGCCGCCGGTTTCCGGCATCAGCTCGGCTGCGCGCTTGGCGAGCTCGGTGAAGGAGAAGCAGGAGATCAGCATGGTGCGCGAGAAATTCTCGCGCGTGGTGTCCGCATAGCGGCCCTTCAGCTCGTTCTTGTCGGAGAAGGCGACAGCATGGACGAGAAAATCGAGCTGACCCCATTTCTCGCGCAAGGCTGCGAACACCGCATCGACGCTGGCGAGATCCTCGACATCGCAGGGCAGCACGGTGTCGACGCCGAGCGACTGCGCCAGCGGCTTGACGCGCTTGCCGAGCGCCTCGCCCTGATAGGTGAAGGCGAACTCGGCGCCCTGCGCATGGAGCGTCCTGGCGATGCCCCATGCGATCGAGTGATCATTGGCAACGCCCATGATCAGTCCGCGCTTGCCTTTCATCAGGTCCTGCATTGCCCGTCCGCTCCATTTATTCGCGATGTCATCACCCGCGAAAGCGGGTGATCCAGTATTCCAGAGGCGCTAGCAATCAGTCTGAAAGGCCGCGGCATACTGGATGCCCCGCCTTCGCGGGGCATGACGGATAAATAGATTACGCATCCAGCCGCTTGAACACCAGCGTCGCGTTGGTGCCGCCGAAGCCGAAGGAATTCGACAACACGGTGCCGAGCTTCGCATGATCGATGCGCTTGCGCACGATCGGCATGTCGGCGAAGACGGGATCGAGCTCGGTGATATGCGCGCTCTCGCAGATGAAGCCGTTGCTCATCATCAAGAGCGAATAGATCGCCTCCTGCACGCCGGTGGCGCCAAGCGAATGGCCGGTCAGCGCCTTGGTCGCCGAGATCGGCGGACATTTCTCTCCGGTGCCGAACACTTTGCGGATCGCCTCGATCTCCGGCGGATCGCCGGCCGGCGTCGAGGTCGCGTGCGGATTGATGTAGTCGATCGGCGTCGTCACCGTCGACAGCGCCATGCGCATGCAGCGCTCGGCGCCTTCGCCCGAGGGCGCCACCATGTCGTAGCCGTCGGAGGTGGCGCCATAGCCGACGATCTCGGCATAGATTCGCGCGCCGCGCGCCTTGGCATGTTCAAGCTCTTCCAGCACCACGACGCCGGCGCCGCCGGCAATGACGAAACCATCGCGGTTGATGTCGTAGGGGCGCGAGGCGGTGGCCGGCGTGTCGTTATATTTCGACGACATCGCGCCCATGGCGTCGAACAGCACCGACAGCGTCCAGTCGAGTTCCTCGCAGCCACCGGCGAAGATCACGTCCTGCTTGCCCATCTGGATGATCTCGGAGGCATTGCCGATGCAATGGTTCGACGTCGCGCAGGCCGAGGAGATCGAATAGTTCACGCCCTTGATCTTGAACCAGGTCGCAAGCGTCGCGGAAGCGGTCGACGACATGCCCTTGGGAACGGCGAACGGACCGACCCGCTTCGGGCCCTTGGTGCGCGCGATGTCGGCGGCCTCCACCAGCGTGCGCGTCGACGGCCCGCCCGAACCCATGATGATTCCGGTGCGCTCGTTGGAGACTTCGTCCGCCTCGAGCCCGGCATCGCGGATCGCCTGCTCCATCGCCACGTGATTCCATGCCGCACCATCGGCCAGAAACCGCATCGCGCGGCGATCGATCACCTCGGCCGGCTTGAGCGTCGGCGCGCCTTGCACCTGCGAACGGAAGCCGAGCTCGGCATATTTGTCCGCGCGGGTAATCCCGGACTTCGCCTCGTGAAGGCTCGCAAGCACTTCCTGGGTGTTGTTTCCGATGGACGAGACAATGCCCATCCCGGTGATGACAACCCGCCTCATGATCGCCTCGCCCTGCCGTTAGTTTTCTGTGCGATGGTTTCGGTCACGCCGGGGCCGTGCCCTGCTTGAACAGCCCAACCTTCAAATCCTTCGCGCGATAAATAATCTCGCCGTCCATGGAAAGCCAGCCATCGGCAATGCCGAGCACCAGCTTCGAGCGCATCACGCGCTTAATATCTACGTTGTACACAACCTTGCGCACATTCGGCAGAACCTGACCGGCGAGCTTCAGCTCGCCAAGCCCGAGCGCCCGCCCGCGTCCCTCGCCGCCGATCCAGCCGAGGTAAAAGCCAACCATCTGCCACATCGCATCCAGGCCGAGGCAGCCGGGCATGACGGGATCGTTCTTGAAGTGGCAGCCGAAGAACCAGAGATCCGGCTTCACATCGAGCTCGGCGCGCACCAATCCCCTGCCGAACTCGCCACCGGTCTCGGAGATCTCGCTGATGCGGTCGAACATCAGCATCGGCGGCAACGGCAACTGGGCATTACCGGGACCGAACATCTCGCCCCTGCCGCACGCCAGCAAATCCTCGTACTCATAACCGCTGCGCCGCTCCAGCATCCTCTTTCCACTCTCCTCAATGTCCCGGTGAAGCGCTCTCGAACGAACCGGACCGTTTCCCCGGCGGGACAAGATTTCCCGCAACGCGGCGCTACCTTGGGCGCGAACGGCGTCTCTACCGAATTCGCATATGTGGTCCGCGCGCTCTGTAACATAGGCATGAAGGTGCGGCAAAGTGCCGGAATGGGTTAAATTGCTGCATCCCCAGAGGGTTCCGGTCGGGCCGCCTGCGTCGGCCCTAGTTGCGAGGAACTTGCATCTGAAGGATTTCCTTCTTATAGTGTTTGGAATATTGCCCGAGTTAGGTGTCTAGAGTGCATATGAGCGACGAAGTTCCGCATGTGAGCGATGACGCTGGTCAGATCGCCCGCAGCCCCGGTCATCAGCCGGCGCTGACCGGTTGTCCATGGCATGACGTCAATGAAATGCTGCAGGCGGCAGGCCTTCGGCCGACCCGTCAGCGCATGGCGCTGGGCTGGCTCCTGTTCGGCAAGGGCGCCCGCCATCTGACCGCAGAAATGCTTTACGAGGAGGCGACGCTCGCGAAGGTTCCGGTGTCGCTGGCCACCGTCTACAACACGCTGAACCAGCTCACCGATGCCGGCCTGCTGCGTCAGGTCAGCGTCGACGGCACCAAGACCTATTTCGACACCAACGTCGCCGCGCACCACCATTTCTATCTCGAGAACAACCACGAGCTGGTCGACATTCCCGACCCGCATCTGGTGCTCTCCAAGATGCCGGATATCCCGGAAGGCTACGAGATCGCGCGCATCGACATGGTGGTGCGGCTGCGCAAGAAGCGCTGAGCTTCGGTACCTCAACACAAGCAGAAATTCCGTAGGGTGGGCAAAGGCGCGTTTGCGCCGTGCCCACCGTTAACGTCTGTGCTCTCGATGGTGGGCGCGCTTCGCTTTGCCCACCCTACAGCATCATCGCCGGAATTCGGCTAATCCACCTTCTCGTCGGCGTAGACGCCCCACAGGCGCTGCTGCTCGATCCAGCCATCGAAGCCGTTGCCGGTGACGCGGCACCAGCTATTGGCGCATTTCCTCACCTGCGCGATGACGCCGGCCTGCAGCCGCGCCGCCACCGCACTCGTCGCGTCCGGGCGATCGTAGAGCGAGGCCAGATCGTCCTTGTGCTTCATCGTGACGACCGCGGTGCGGCGACCCGACAGCAGCGAATGATAGACCCAGCCTTCGGCGCCTTCGGAATCGCGCACCCGGCGCCAGTTCTCGAACTCGGCGGTGATTTCGACCGGCAGGCCGGAACGGGTGTAGACCCAGGCGACGTCATTGTCCTTGGTCGGGCCGGCACGGACGTTCACATGATCGGACTTGAGGCTGACGTAACGGGGTATCGGCAGGCCGCTGGCGGTCGGGCTTGCATCCTTGGCCGAATGTCCTGGGGATACCGAGGTGCCGAGCATGCACCCGACCAGCATCGCCAACCAACTCAACCGCCCCAACGCCATCAACTCGTCTCCTGCCGAGAACGCCAACTCAAATTCTGCGAGTTGAACCCGTGAACGCCCAGAACCCCAGACCCTTGCGCCGCGCGTCAATGCCCCGGCCCGTCTTGCCGAGGGGTTCTTGTGTTGGCCCGGTCTTCTGCTAGAGAGGACGGAACGTTTAGAACCAGAACGCCCGACTTTTCCTTGGAAACCCGAGGCAAGCATCGGGGAACCCAGGGAAACGTGAAGGAAACGCCGGGACCGCGCAGCAACCGCAGTTTCGAACAACCGGGTTAATGAGGCCTGAACGGCGAAGCCTTTGACGGGCCGAAGCCTCATGAGAGCAGGACATGTCGGTTAAGAAGAAGCCTCTCGTCGTCGTCACCCGCAAGCTGCCGGATTCGATCGAGACCCGGATGCGCGAATTGTTCGACGCCAGGCTCAATCTCGACGACACGCCGATGACGTCGGAGCAGCTCGCAGAAGCCGTGCGCACCGCTGACGTGCTGGTGCCGACCGTCACCGACCTGATCCGCGAGGACGTCCTCAATCAGCCCGAGTCCAAGCTCCGGCTGATCGCCAATTTCGGCAACGGCGTCGACAATATCGACGTCGCGGCGGCGCATGCGCGCGGCATCACGGTGACCAACACGCCGAAGGTGCTGACCGAAGATACCGCCGACATGACCATGGCGCTGATCCTCGCGGTGCCGCGACGGATGATCGAAGGCGCCTCGATCCTGACCGAGGGCAAGCACTGGCCGGGCTGGTCGCCGACCTGGATGCTCGGCCATCGCATCGGAGGAAAAAGGCTCGGCATCATCGGCATGGGCCGCATCGGCCAGGCGGTCGCGCGCCGTGCCCGCGCCTTCGGCCTGCAGATCCATTATCACAACCGACGCCCGGTGGCCCCGCGCATCGCCGACGAGCTTGGCGCCACCTATTGGGAAAGCCTCGACCAGATGCTGGCGCGGATGGATATCCTTTCGGTGAACTGTCCGCACACGCCTGCGACCTTCCACCTGCTTTCCGCGCGGCGGCTGAAGTTGATCCGAAAAGATGCCTATATCGTCAACACTGCGCGCGGCGAGGTGATCGACGAGGACACGCTGATCAAGCTGATCGAAGCCGGAGAGATCGGCGGCGCCGGCCTCGACGTCTATGAGCACGAACCGGCGGTCAACCCGAAGCTGGTGCGGCTCGCCAAGGCAGGCAAGGTGACGTTGCTGCCGCATATGGGCTCGGCCACCATCGAGGGCCGCGTCGAGATGGGCGAGAAGGTGATCATCAACATCCGAACCTTCCTCGACAACCACAAGCCGCCGGACCGCGTGCTGCCGAGCATGTTGTGAGCGTGGTGCACCCGTAGCACCTGTAGCCCGGATGGAGCGCAGCGCAATCCGGGATAGGTCTTTTGGAGTGCCCCCCAAAAGTGAGACACGGGAAATTAGGGACAGTTCTCTAACGGAGAACGTATGCCCAACAAATCCCCCCGTGTTTTCAGCCGAGAGTTCAAGCTTGAGGCGGTTCGCCGCATTCTG
>NZ_JBVAPG010000083.1:0-37923 GCF_055413685.1 Bradyrhizobium sp. LeoA1Lang
AAAGCTCATCCACGGTTGTGGCCGGAGGGGTAACGGGCGACTTCGCCACGCGTCTTGGCCGGTGGCCACCGGCCAAGACGCTAAATCGCTTCCATCGCACAAATCATGCCCGTGCAGATACAAGGGGCTTCCTCCGCGAACACGGTGAGAGCTGTATTCGTGGAGGCTCCCCCTCACCCGAAATTCAAGCTGTGCTTGAACTCCGACCTCTCCCCGCAAGCGGGGCGAGGTGAAGAAACGTCATCACGCCGTGGAATGAGCGGCCAAGGATTTGAGGAGACCAACGTCATGACCAGAGCCGAACCGACGCTGCCGATCGCAACCGTGCACGGGCTCTATCACATCGCCATCAAGACCGAGAATTTGGCGGCAACGCGGAAATTCTACACCGAGATCATCGGGCTTCGCGAATTCGCACGTCCCGATTTCGGCTATCCCGGCGCCTGGCTCGGTTGCCCGCAGCCCGGCGGGCTCGCGATCATGCACATCTATGCCGGCGGTCCCGCGCTCGGCCCCGAAGGCAAGGCGCCGGCGGGAACGGCGGCGATCGACCATGTCTCGCTGTCCTGCTCCGGCTATCGCTCCTTCGTCTCGCGCTTCAAGGCGGCCGGGCTCGACTGGCGCGAATTCATCGTGCCCGGCACCACGCTCTGGCAGTTGTTCGTCTATGACCCCAGCGGCGTGCAGCTCGAACTGACCTTCGAGTGCGGCGGCGAGGGCGAAGAAAAGCCTGACATGTCGCCGGGCCGCAAATATGTTGCCGGCGCAAGCTTCTTCGACAAGGCGACCTATCCTAAGCTCGCCTGACGATGGCCGGTGATCGCCTGATCCATCCAATCGGCAATTGACACCCGGCCGCCAGTGCGGGACAGGACAGGCATCTGTCCTTGGAGCAGTCGGATGGTGGACTCGAACAGCACGCGACCCGGGGCACGCGTGGCCGTGGCAGGCCTCGGTGCGATCGGCGCGAGCGTGGTGAAGGAACTGGATCGCGGCATCGAGGGATTGGCGCTCAGCGCGGTCTCCGCGCAGAACGTCGCCAAGCACCAGGCCTGGCTCAATGACCTGACAACTCCGCCAAAGGTCCTGCCGATCGAGGAACTCGCCGATGCCGCCGACATCGTGGTCGAATGCGCGCCGAGCAGGCTGGTGCGTTCGATCGTGGCGCCGGTGGTCGAGCGCGGCAAGACCGCGGTCGTGCTCAGCGTCGGCGCACTGCTCCAGAACGAAGACCTGATCGCGCTTGCGCGGAAGAACGGCGGCCAGATCGTGGTGCCGACCGGCGCCCTGATCGGGCTCGACGCCGTGACTGCCGCGGCGGAGGGCACCATCCATTCGGTCCGGCTGGTGACGCGGAAGCCGCCGCTGGGGCTCGTCGGCGCGCCTTATCTGGTCGAGAACGACATCAGCGTTGAAGGGCTCGCCGAGCCGCTGCGGATTTTCGAAGGAACCGCGCGCGAGGCGGCGAAGGGCTTTCCGGCCAACCTGAACGTCGCCGTGGCGCTGTCGCTTGCCGGTATCGGCCCCGACCGCACCCGGGTGGAAATCTGGGCCGACCCGGCCGTGACGCGCAACACCCACCGCATCGAGGTGGACTCCGATTCGGCGCGCTTCTCGATGACGATCGAGAACGTCCCGTCGGAAAACCCGCGCACCGGCCGCATCACCGCGCTGTCCGTGATCGCCTGCCTGCGCAAGCAGCGCGCCTCGCTGCGCATCGGGACCTGACGGGCGCGGTTGTCTGCTGCGGGGCCGCGACTTTTCAGCTAAGCTAGGCCAACAGATAGAGCCGAGCTGCCCATGCGAATTCACCCCGACGACCTGCTCCTCATCATCGACGTGCAGAATGATTTCTGCCCCGGCGGCGCGCTGGCCGTAGCCGACGGCGATGCGGTGGTGCCTGTCGTCAACCGGCTCGCTGGGCGGTTCGATCATGTGGTGCTGACACAGGATTGGCATCCGCGAGGCCACAGCTCCTTTGCGACCTCACACCAGGGCTCCGCGCCGTTCGAAACCATCACCATGCCCTACGGTCCGCAGACGCTGTGGCCGGAGCATTGCGTGCAGGGCACGGCGGGCGCCGCGTTCCACCCGCAGCTTTCGACCGACAAAGCGGAGCTTGTGATCCGAAAAGGCTTTCGCTCCGCGATCGATTCCTATTCCGCCTTCCACGAGAACGACCGCACCACGCCGACCGGCCTTGCCGGCTATTTGCGCGAGCGCGGACTGAAGCGGATCTTCATGGCCGGGCTCGCCACCGACTATTGCGTCCATTATTCCGCGCTGGATGCGCGCCGCCTCGGCTTCGAAACCGTGGTCGTGGAATCCGGCTGCCGGGCGATCGATCTTTCCGGCTCGCTTGCGGCTGCGCATGCGGCAATGGCGGCGGCCGGCGTTCAGGTCGTGAGCGACCTGGATTGACGCGCTTCCTTCACCGGCCCATTCCTTCCCGGAAAACGCGGCGAAAAGCGTTGTTTTGATTGGGCTTTTGCTCTAATCCCTCGGCTTTATCGGCGGCTCGAACGGAGACATCGTGGCGGGACAGACCTTACGCATCGGCACGCGCAAGACGGCCATGGCGATGGCGCAGACCGAGGAGGTCGCGCGCCTATTGCGTGCGTCGGCTTCCGACTTGACCGTCGAGATTGTCAGGTTCGAAACCCGCGGCGATCAGGACCAGACCAGCAAGTTGCTGCGCCATGGCGGCAAGGGCGGCGCTTTCGTCGCCGAGATCCGCGAGGCGATGCGCGCGGGCGAGCTGCAGGCCGCGATGCATTCGCTGAAGGATGTGCCCGGCAATGAGGAAACGCCGGGCCTCGTGATCGGCGCCACCCTGCCGCGCGACGCCGCAACCGACTGCCTGGTGCTGCGTCCCGGTCTTTCGCTGGAAAGCTTTCGTGCAAGCCGCGGCAAGGGTTTCAAGATCGGCACCAACGCGGTGCGCCGCGCGGCTTACTTGCGCAGGCTGTTTCCTGAAGCAAGCGTGATCCATTTTCGCGGCGCCGCCGACACCCGCATTGCCAAGCTCGATCGTGGCGACAAGCAGCGCCTGCCCGATGGCGGCGAGGTCGGCCCGGCGGATGCGCTGGTGATGGCGCGCTCGGGGCTCGAGCGCATCGGGCGTGCAGAGCGCATCGCCTATGACTTCCCGGTCGACGAGATGCTGCCGGCAGTCGGGCAGGGCATCGTCGCCGTCGAATGCGCGGCGAACGATTTTGCGACGCGCGCCCGTCTTGCCAAGATCGAGAATGGGTCATCGCGCCTTGCTGCCGAAGCCGAGCGCGAGGTGCTGTGGATCCTGAACGGCCACTGCAATTCGCCGATCGCCGGCCATGCGACGCTTGCCGGCGGCGAGTTGATTTTGCGCGCCTCGGTGCTGGATGAAACCGGCGACCGCTTCATCGAGGCATCGCGCACCGGCGCCGCCGACCACCCCCGCGAACTCGGCCGCGCCGTCGGACTGGAGTTGCTCGACAAGGGCGCCGCCGAAATCATTGCCCGCACAAGACCGGAAGAAACGGACGAGTAAGTCGTAGCCCGGGTGAAGCGCAGCGCAACCCGGGACCGCTGGTAGACGCTGAGGCAGAGACCCCGGGTTACGCGTTCCGCCCCACCCGGGCTACGGGTCAAGCCCGGGACGACGGCGTAAGCGGCCAATGTGCGATGATGCGGAAGCGCGATGCGGCATCGTCCTGGCGAAACAACGCGAGCCGGTCGATCGCGAGCGTTGCGAGCCGCACAGAGGCAAAGCGCTCTCGCAGCATCGGTACCACGACTTCACGGCGCTCGGCTTCCAACCGTCCGGTGAGCGTCATGTGGAAGCGGAATTCTTCCATCACGTAAGGGTAGCCCCAGCGGTCGAGATATTCGACCTGCCGCGGCGTCAATCGCTCGGGATTTCGCCTTGCGCGATCCTGAGGCGTCAGCGGCGCGCGGAATGAGTCGAAGTCGCGCGTCACGTCGGCCGCGAGCTGCTGCAACTCCGCCGACGGCTTTGCCGGGATCATCGCGATGAAGCCGCTGATCGAATCGATGATGGATTCGATCACGGGAATTGGCCGCGGCGTATCGGCGAAAGCCTCGCATGCGCCAATCAAATCGGCTTCGGTCTTTCCTTCCGCCAGCGCAATCGGCGCTTTCAGCGTGGCATGAAAGCCGTATTTGCGAGGGTCCTGCGTGACCTCGCGCCAGTCCGGCGGCAAGCCCTCGGGAAAAGGCAGGTCGCTGCCATGATAGGCATCGTAGCCGAGCATCTTGGCGCCGAAACGATCGAGCGCACTGGCTGGTGCCGGCGCATAGTAGAGGGCGTAACGCGGAAAGTTGGCCATCGTCGTAAGACCTGGGAGCGTCAAGCGGCAGCAACCGCTTTGCGCGGTGCTGTTGAATAGGTGAGCCGGCTGGCGTCGGCCAGATGCACGAGACGTCCCGCTGATATCACCGCGACAATGCGAGGCCGCAGCGGAACCTTGTCGTCGACGATGATCATGTCGGCGCGGCGACCTTCGGCGAGCACGCCGCGGTCGTCGAGCTCGGCGGCGCGCGCCGGCGCCGCCGAGATCAGGTCCCACGCCTTTTCCAGCGGCAGAATGCCATCAGCGGCAAGCCGGAAGGCCGCGAGCAATTGCGCCGGATAGTAATAGTCCGAGGCCAGTACCGAGCAGAGGCCCTTTGCGATCATGTCGGACGCTTTGGTCCAGCCGGTATGGCTGCCGCCGCGCACGACATTCGGCGCGCCGTACACGATATGATCGCCGGCCGCCGCCGCCTCGCGCGCGGTCTCTTCGTTGACAGGGAATTCGGCGATGCCGACGCCCTGGTCGCGAAAGCCTTTGCGCATCTCGGGGCTGTTGTCGTCATGCGAGAGCATGCGGACATTGGCCGATCGCGCCGCGCTGGCGAGGCGGGAGACCGAGGCCGGCACATCGTCCGCGCGCGACACCACGCGTGCGACGAGTTGGTCGAACTCCTCGGCTGACAGTCCGGTGCGCTCCACCATCCGGTTGCGCTTTCGCGGCTTGGCCAGGTCCCCGATCGTCCCGTCCATATGGTCGTTGAAGGCGAACAGGTCGACGCGGCCCTCCGCGAGCCAGCCGATGATCTCTGCTTCGGCGTCGAGATTGTAGGTCTCGTGGCGCAGATGGAAGCGCGTGTCGGCTGCAAGGTGCGGGCGCATCTGCTCGATCGCCTCCAGCAGTCTCCGCGCATTGTCGGCGCTGCGCAGACCCGGCTCCCACGACCAGGTCGTGGCGTGGAACACCGTCGTGATTCCGTTTGAGATCGCCTGCCGGTCGCTGTCGGCGAGCGCCACGTCGATCGGGAAATCGACGCCGGCGCGCGGCATCATCTGCCGCTCGAAGGCGTCGCCATGCAGGTCGACGATGCCGGGCAGCACCAAGAGATCACGCGCGTCGATGCCGAGCGCATCGCGACCGTCTCCATCTCCGCCGAGGGCTGCGATGTCCAGGCCCGCGGTCCGCAGCCGCGTTTCGACAAGTTCGCCGTCAACGAGCGCCTTGCCGCGTTCGATAATAATGTCGGTCACGAGATGGCACTCCGGCGGGCTGTTGGCGTGTTCAACGCTTCATACTTTGCGAGGAAGTCCTCGACAACCAGCTTGCGGAAATCCGGCAGCGCTTGGCGCAACATTTCGTGATCCCAGTCCCACCAGGCGAGCGCCGCAAGGCGGCTGGTGATGTCGTCGGGAAAGCGCTTGCGGAGCGGCCGCGCCGGATTGCCGGCGACGATGGTATAGGCGGGAACATCCTTGGTCACGATCGCGCCAGCCGCGACCACCGCGCCGGTTCCGATCGAGCGTCCGGGCAGGATGATCGCGCCATGTCCGATCCAGACGTCATGGCCGATATGCACGCGGTGCTCTCGGCGCCATTCGAAGAACTCTGCCTCGTCATGTTCGCCGGGAAAGTATGCGCTGGCGCGATAGGTGAAATGCGCCTGCGACGCACGATGCATCGGATGATTGCCGGGATTGATCCGTGTCATCGCCGCGATCGAGCAGAATTTACCAATCGTGGTGTAAGTGAGCTGCGCGTCGTTCACGACGTACGAATAGTCGCTCATCGTGACTCCGAGCAGGATGGTTCGCGCTCCGACCTCGGTATAGGCGCCAAGCTGGCTGTCTCGCACCGATGCGGTGGGATCAATGGTCGGTACAACGGAAAGCATCTTGCCGGCCATCTTCGCCTCTCGAACGGTTGCGGGGAGCGCACGTCTTCGATGCGCTTCATAACATTAGCGTGACAGATGGGTGACATCGCCGACGGGTGTGGAGGATCGCCGCACTGCAGCGCGTTTGTCACACAACTGTAATTCAGCGGCGTTAGCCGTTACGCGACGTGACGGGTTCGGAGCACTGCATGCTGGTGGTGGAAGGTTTGACGTGCCGTTTCGGCACAAAAGCCGCGGTGGACAATGCTTCGTTCTCGGTTCAGCCCGGTAGTTTCGTCGGCGTGATCGGCCGCTCGGGCGCCGGCAAGTCGACTTTGCTGCGGATGGTCAACCGTCTCGCCGATCCGGCCGAAGGCCGCATCCTGTTCGAAGGTGTCGACGTCACCGCACTGCGCGGCAAGGCGCTGCGGCGGTGGCGCGCGCGTTCGGCGATGATCTTTCAACAGTTCAATCTGGTCGGCCGGCTCGACGTGCTGACCAATGTGCTGATGGGCCGCCTTGCCGAAATCCCGGCCTGGCGCTCGCTGACCCAGCTTTGGCCCGAGCAAGACAGGGCGCTCGCGATGTCGGCGCTCGAGCAGTTCGACATCGCGCAGTTCGCCGCTCAACGCGCCGACCAGCTCTCCGGCGGCCAGCAACAGCGCGTCGCGATCGCCCGCGCGCTGGTGCAGGAGCCCGATATCATCCTCGCAGACGAGCCGATCGCCTCGCTCGATCCGCGCAATACCAAGATCGTGATGGACGCGCTGCTGCGCATCAACAAGCATTTCGGCATCACCGTGCTCTGCAACCTGCATTCGCTCGATCTGGCGCGCAGCTATTGCGACCGCCTGATCGGCATGGCGGCAGGCCGCGTGGTGTTCGATGGTCAGCCGTCGATGCTGACCGATCACGTCGCCCGCGAGCTCTACGATCTCGAGGCCAATGATGTCATCGGCGGGGCGCCAATGCCTGCGCCCGATGCCGCAACAGCTCCGGCGCTCGGCACCGCAGCCGCGGCCTGAACGTCGCAACCTTGATCCAGGGAAAGCCGCTGCAGGTGCAGTCGGCCTCTAGAGCATGATCCGAAAAGATCATGTTCCAAGCGCTACCATAACAGCAGGGGTAAACATGATCACTCGTCGCATCGTTCTCGCCGGCGCTGCCGCGCTCGCGCTCACCGCGTCCGCGTCGGCGCAAGACTGGAAGGCCAAATATCCGGAGCTGACCTTCGCGGTCGTGCCGGCTGAAAACGCGTCCGGCGTCACCGAGCGCTGGACGCCGTTCGTCAACTATCTCTCCAAGGAACTCGGCGTGAAGGTCACGCTGCGCATCGCCAACGATTATGCTGCGGTGATCGAGGGCCAGCGCTCCGGCAACATCCAGATCGCCAGCTACGGTTCGGCCTCCTTTGCCCGCGCGCGGCTGACCGGCGTCAAGACCGACGCCTTCGCAAACGACATCAATGCCGACGGCTCGACCGGCTACTACTCGGTGTTCTTCGTCAAGGCGACCAGCCCGTACAAGACCGTCGAGGACGTGAAGGGCAAGAACCTCGGCCTCGTCGATCCGAACTCAACCTCGGGCAACAACGTGCCGCGCTTCGAGCTGAACAAGAAGGGCATTCCGGACGCCGAAGCCTATTTCAGCAAGGTCGTCTTCACCGGCAGCCACGAGAACGCGGTCCTCGCGCTTTCGCAAGGCACCGTCGACGTCGCCGCCAACCAGTGGACCAGCGACGACGACTCCACGCTCGCCCAGATGCTGCACAAGGGCATGCTGAAGAATGCCGACGGCTCGCCGATGAAGAAGGAAGATTTCCGCATCATCAACAAGTCGGCCGAGATCATCAACGGACCCTATGCCTATAACACCGATCTTCCCGACGATCTGAAGGCCGCGATCGCAAAGGCCTTCTTCGAGGCGCCGGCCAAGGACAAGGTGATGTTCGACAAGCTCTCGGACGGCCAGAAGAAGGGCTTCCACCCCGCGACCACCAAGGATTGGGACGGCACGATCGAGCTGATCAAGTTCGTCGACACCCTGCGCAAGAAGAAGGCGTCCTGATCGGTTGACACGAACTACGCAGGCCGGGTCGATTGCGACCCGGCCTGTTTCCATTGAGGGCAAGCAGCAGATCCGATGACCACCGCCGTATCCATCCTTCCCGCTCAGCAGCTCGCGGCGCTGAACGAGGCCTATCGCAAGGCGGTCGCGCGCAAGCGGCTGAAGATGATGCTGGCGGCGGCGGTGTTTATCGCGGCGCTCGTCGTCGCTGGCATCGGCGCCGAAGTGAACCTGCGCACGCTTTTCACCTATTTCGGCAACTTCGTCTCCTATTTCGACCGCATCCTCACGCTCGATAACGGCCAGCGGGTCTGGACCGATTTCGGCGAATGGTTCTGGGGCTGGAAGCAATGGCTGAAGCTGCTCGCCGAGACCATTTTGATCAGCTATGTCGGCACGCTGACCGGCGCCGTCTTTGCGTTCGCGCTGAACTTCTTCGCCGCGCAGAATACCTCGCCCGGGCCGTGGCTGCGCTTCGTCGTCCGCCGCCTGCTCGAATTCGCCCGCACCGTGCCCGGCATCGTGTTCGCGTTGGTGTTCGTGATCGCGTTCGGCCTCGGGCCGATGGCGGGCGTGCTGGCGATCGCCGTGCACTCGACCGGCGCGCTCGGCAAATTGTTCTCCGAGATCGTCGAGAATGCCGACATGAAGCCGGTGGAAGGCATCCGCTCGACCGGCGCGAGCTGGCTCTCCTGCATGCGCTTTGCGGTGCTGCCTCAGGTTTCAGCGGGCTATGCCAGCTATGCGCTGTTGCGCTTCGAGATCAATGTGCGCGAGGCGTCGGTGATGGGCTTTGTCGGCGCCGGCGGCATCGGGCAGGAGCTCGTGGTCGCGATCCGCAAATTCTACTATTCCGACGTCAGCGCCATCCTGGTCACCATCATCGTCACCGTGTTCGTGATCGACATCACCACCGGCTGGCTGCGCGCAAAACTGTTCGGCAAGGAGGCGCGGGCATGAGCCAATTGCCGAAGCCGGATTCGCTGGCGCTGCGGACGAAATATCCAGATGTTTTCGAGCGCCCGGCCTCGACGCGCCTCGCCACGCCCTTGATGCTGCTGGCGGCGTTCGCGGTCTTCGTCTTCGGACTGTTCGATCTCGACTTCTCGCCGACCAAGCTGGTGAGCGGCCTGCGCGAGCTCGGCTGGATCACGTTGATGATGATCCCGCCCGATCCCGGCTCATCGCTGCCGACCTATCTCTCCGCGCTCGGCGAGACGCTGTCGATCGCGCTGCTCGGCACCACGATCGCCGCGTTCCTGGCGCTGCCGGTCAGCCTGCTCGCCGCGCGCAACATCGTGCCGTCAGCCATCTTCCGTTTTCCGGTGCGGCGCTTCCTGGATTCGATCCGCGGCGTCGACCAGCTCATCTGGGCCTTGGTGTGGATTAATGTCGTCGGCCTCGGCCCGTTTGCCGGCGTGCTCGCCATCGCGGTGTCGGACTTCGGCGCCTTCGGCAAATTGTTCTCTGAGGCCATTGAGGAGGCCGACAAGAAGCAGGTCGAGGGTATCAGAGCTTCCGGCGGCAGCGCGCTGCACGAGATCCGCTTCGGCCTGATCCCGCAGGTGCTGCCCGTGATCGCGGGGCAGGTGCTCTATTACATCGAGTCGAACACGCGTTCGGCCACCATCATCGGCATCGTCGGCGCCGGCGGCATCGGGCTGCAGCTCGCCGAGCAGATCCGCGTCCTGGAATGGCAGAAGGTCTCGTTCCTGATCTTGATGATCCTGGTCGCGGTCGCCGTGATCGACTGGATATCGACAAAACTCCGCTTCGCCATCATCGGCCAGCGCGCGGTGGCGTGAGCCTAACCGCGGTTCCGTAGGGTGGGCAAAGCGAAGCGTGCCCACCATCAAGCACTCCGCTCGGAATGGTGGGCACGCTTCGCTTTGCCCACCCTACAAAATCTCACCCGTTCTCCACCAAAAACTCCACGCGCTCGGCGGCGAAGCGCGAGCGCTTTGTCACCAGCGGCTTGTCGTCCGGATCGACGTCGGTCGAGTCGACCACCAGGATCGGGCGGCCGAGCGCGAGGTCGAGCCGCGCCGCGTCGGTGGCGTCGACGATGCCGGCGGTGATCCGCGTCGAGGCGCGGCGATAGTCGCGGATGCCAAAATGTTCGAGCAGCTTCGTCATCGAGCGGACGCTGGCGAACACCTCTCCCGCGCCCGGAAAGCGCTCGGCTGAAAGCCAGGAGGTGGAGATGCAGATCGGTGCGCGGTCGGCGAACCGCAGCGACTCGATCCGGACTAATGGCGCGCCGACCTTCAGTCCGAGTTCCCGCGCCAGGTCCCGGCTCGCCACGTCTTCCGACGCATCGATCAATTGCCCGCGCGGCTCACGGCCGCCGGCGCCGACGATCTCCGAGAACCGCGTGCGCGAGCGCAGCGGATAGGCGATTTTCTGCACCTCGACATAAGTGCCGCTGCCGCGCTCGGCGCGCACCAATCCGCGCTCGGCGAGCGCCGCCAGGGCGCGCCGCACCGTGTGCCGGTTCACGCGGTAGGTCTCCGCGATCTCCATTTCGCCCGGCAGCTTCTCGCCGGCGGCAAAGCGGCCTTCGGCGATGCCGCGCTCGATGCCGTCGGCGACCAGTCGCCACAGCGCGACGCCCGATGAGGTGGTGTCCTGCAGGCTCATATCGGAAACCCAGTCCTGTCGAAAATCATGGCTCTGTCATGAAACAGTCATGGCGTTTGCTTATCAAGTTGTCTATTATCATAGACAACTTCAGTCAGGCAAGGTTCCGCGACATGACGAAAACCGAGCAAGACAGCAGGCGGGCGCAGCGCAGAGCGGGAATGGCGGTGCTCGCACAGTCGGACGCCGCCGAAATTTCGGCCCGGCTCAGAGCGATGGCGCTGCCCGATCACAAAACTTTGCGCGAGCCGGAGAACGGCCTCGTGATGGTGCGCGGTCGGATCGGCGGCGACGGCGCTCACTTCAATCTCGGCGAGGCGACCGTCTCGCGCTCGGCGGTGCTGCTTTCGACCGGCCAGGTCGGCTTCGGCTACACGCTCGGGCGCGACCACGAGAAGGCGCGGCTGATCGCGTTGTGCGACGCCATGACGCAATCGGACGACTTTGCCGACGCGGTCGAACAGGAAGTGATCGCGCCGCTGCGCACGGCCATGATCGCGAAACGAAGCCGGGCGGACGCGGAGACGGCGGCGACGCGGGTTGATTTCTACACCATGGTGCGCGGCGAGGGCTAAGGACATGACGACGGTTGCCGAACTGCCGCCGGGCTTCTCCGACAAGGTGTTGTCGGCGCAGGCGACGTTCCGTTCCGTAATGAACGCGATGGCGCGTCCGGGAACGGTGCAGCGAATCGCGGCATCGGCCGGCGCGCCTTCCGGCGTGATGCACGGCACGGCCGCGATCGCGCTGATGCTGTTCGATCATGACACGCCGATTTGGCTCGATGGCGCGATGTCGACCCCCGACATCGCCAAATGGCTGAAGTTCCACACCGGCGCGCCCATCACCGGCGATCCCGCGATTGCGGGCTTTGCGCTGATCGGCGATCCCAAGAATCTTCCCGCGCTCGATCGCTTCGCGTTCGGCAGCAGCGAATATCCCGATCGCTCGACCACGCTGATCCTGCAGATTGGCAGCCTGTCGCACGGCACGGCCTACGAACTGCGCGGTCCCGGCATCGACGGCTCCACTGTGCTGACCGCGACCATTGAGCCGCACGATCTGTTCGATCGGCTCGCCGTCAACGCCGCGCTGTTTCCGCGCGGTATCGACGTCGTGCTGGTCGCGGGCGAAGAGATTGTCGCGATCCCGCGCACCACGCGGCTCGCTCATGGGAAGGACTGACGATGTACGTTGCGGTCAAGGGCGGCGAACGCGCCATAGAGAACGCCCATCGCCTGCTCGCGCATGAACGGCGCGGCGACCGGGAGGTGCCGGAGCTCACGCTTGCGCAGATCTCCGAACAGCTTGCGCTCGGCGTCGATCGCGTCATGGCGGAAGGCTCGCTCTATGACCGCGAGCTCGCCGCGCTCGCGATCAAGCAGGCGCGCGGCGACATGATCGAGGCGATCTTCCTGGTTCGCGCCTTCCGCGCCACGCTGCCGCGCTTCGGCGCCACCGAGCCGGTCGATACCGGCAACATGCAGATCCGCCGCCGCATCTCCGCGACCTTCAAGGACATTCCCGGCGGCCAGATCCTCGGCCCAACCTTCGACTACACCCATCGCCTGCTTGACCCGCAGCTTGCCGAGGGTTTTGTGCCGGAGGCGCCTGCGACCGGCGAAACATCGTCCGCCGAAACGCCGCGCGTCACCGATATCCTCGCTCACGACGGTCTGATCGAGCCGTCACCGCAGGCAGAGGCGGACGCGCCGGTCGGCGACCTCACGCGCGAGCCGCTCAGCTTCCCGGCCGACCGCGATCTACGGCTGCAGAATCTCGCCCGCGCCGACGAAGGTTTCCTGCTCGCGCTCGGCTATTCCACCCAGCGGGGTTATGGCCGCAACCATCCCTTTGCCGGCGAAATCCGCTTCGGCGAGGTCGATGTCGAATTCTTCGCCGAGGATGCAGGCTTCGCCGTTCCGCTTGGGAGAATCGAACTCACCGAGTGCCAGATGGTCAACCAGTTCAAGGGCTCGGCGACCGAGGCGCCGTGCTTCACCCGTGGCTATGGCCTCGCCTTCGGCCAGAGCGAGCGCAAGACGATGTCGATGGCGCTGGTCGATCGCTCGCTTCGTGCGCGCGAACTCGGCGAGGAGGTCAGTGCGCCGGCGCAGGACGAGGAGTTTGTGATGTCGCATTCCGACAATGTGCAGGCGACCGGCTTCGTCGAGCATCTCAAGCTGCCGCATTACGTCGACTTCCAGTCCGAGCTCGGCCTGCTACGCAGGCTGCGCAAGGACTTCGCCGACGCCAATACGTCGGAGCCGCTGCAGGAGGCCGCCGAATGAACGCGCCGTCCTATAATTTCGCCTATCTCGACGAACAGACCAAGCGGATGATCCGCCGCGCGATCCTGAAGGCGATCGCGATTCCCGGCTACCAGGTGCCGTTCGCAAGCCGGGAGATGCCGATGCCCTATGGCTGGGGCACCGGCGGCGTGCAGGTCACCGCCGCGATCCTCGGTCCCGATGATGTCTTGAAGGTGATCGACCAGGGTTCCGACGACACCACCAACGCGATCTCGATCCGCAAATTCTTCGGCAAGACCGCAAGCGTTGCGACCACGACGTCGACGACGGACGCAACCGTGATCCAGACCCGCCACCGCATTCCCGAGGCGCCACTGCATGAAGGGCAGGTGCTGGTCTATCAGGTGCCGATCCCCGAACCGCTGCGCTTCCTCGAACCGCGCGAGACCGAGACGCGGCGCATGCATGCGCTCGCCGAATACGGCTTGATGCATGTCAAGCTCTACGAGGACATCGCGCGCTTCGATCATATCGCCACGGCCTACGCCTATCCGGTGAAGGTGAACGCGCGCTATGTGATGGACCCGTCGCCGACGCCGAAATTCGACAATCCGAAGATGGACAATTGCGCGGCGCTGCAATTGTTCGGCGCCGGCCGCGAGAAGCGCATCTACGCGATCCCGCCCTACACGACCGTGGTCTCGCTCGATTTCGAGGACCATCCGTTCAAGCCGTATCGCTTCGATGCGCCTTGCGCGCTCTGCGCCGCGGAGAACTCCTACCTCGACGAGATCGTCACCGACGACAAGGGCGGGCGGATGTTCGTCTGCTCCGACACCGACTATTGCGAGCAGCGCCAGGCCGAAGGCCATCGCGGCCACCAGAGCGCAGCGCCGCACAAGGAGAGGGCGCATGTCTGAGCCGGTGACCATGCCCGACGATGACGAGCCGCTGCTGATCGCGGACGGCCTGTCGAAGAACTACGGCCGGCTCGCCGCCTGCCGCGACGTGTCGTTCTCGCTCCATCCCGGCGAGGTGCTCGCGATTGTCGGCGAATCCGGCTCGGGCAAGTCGACCTTGCTGCAACTATTGTCGGCGCAGCTCGCGCCGAGCGCGGGCCGCGTGTCCTATCGCATGCGCGACGGCGTGCTGCGTGATTTGGCATCGCTCGGCGAAGCCGAGCGGCGCTTCCTGTTCCGCACCGATTGGGGCTATGTGCATCAGGACCCCGCGCAGGGGCTGCGCATGGCGGTCTCCGCCGGCGCCAATGTCGGCGAGCGGCTGATGGCGATCGGCTGGAATCACTATGGCCGCATCCGCGACACCGCAACGACATGGCTCGAACGCGTCGAGATCGACATCGGCCGCATCGACGATGCGCCGAAAACCTATTCCGGCGGCATGCGGCAGCGCCTGCAGATCGCGCGCAACCTCGTCACTGCGCCGCGCCTGGTGTTCATGGACGAGCCGACCGGCGGGCTCGACGTCTCCGTGCAGGCCCGCCTGCTCGATCTGATGCGCAACCTCGTCAGCGAGCTCAACCTCGCCGCCATCGTCGTCACGCATGACCTCGCGGTGGCGCGCCTTTTGTCGCACCGGGTGATGGTGATGAAAGGCGGCCGCGTCATCGAGACCGGCCTGACCGACCAGGTGCTCGACGACCCGCGCGAGCCCTACACCCAACTGCTCGTTTCCTCGATCCTGCCGCCATGAGGGCACCGATGACTGCGATGATCGAAATCTCCAACGCGGCCAAGACCTTCATCATGCATCTGCAGGGCGGGGTCGAACTGCCTGTCGTGAGCAACGTCTCGTTCCATGTCGAGCCGGGCGAATGCGTCGTGCTGTCCGGTCCATCAGGCGCCGGCAAGTCGTCGATCCTGAAGATGATCTTCGGCAACTACCGTTGCGACACCGGGCGGATCGACATCCGCCACCAGGGCAAGGTGATCGATCTCGCCAGCGCCGAGCCGCGGCAGGTCCTGAGCGTGCGCCGCGCCAGCGTCGGCTATGTCAGCCAGTTCCTGCGTGCGGTGCCGCGGGTGGCGACCATCGACGTCGTCGCCGAGCCGCTGGTCGCCAACGGCACGCCGCGCGCGGAAGCGCGCGACAAGGCAAAGGCACTGCTGCGCCGGCTCAACATCCCCGAGAGGCTCTGGGCGCTGCCGCCCTCGACCTTCTCCGGCGGCGAGCAGCAGCGCGTCAACATCGCCCGCGGCTTCGTGTCCGATCTGCCGATCCTGCTCCTGGACGAGCCGACGGCCTCGCTCGATGCGGCCAACCGCGCCGTCGTGGTAGAACTGATCGGAGAGAAGAAACGCCGCGGCGTCGCGATGGTCGCGATCGTTCATGACGATGAGATCCGTCATCTGATTGCAGACCGAATCGTGGATGTCACGTCATTCGCTGCAGCGGCGTGAGACGGCAGCGGCATGAGAGGGAAGGGGTGAGATGACTGCAAGAGAGACCATCATCGGCAATGCCCGCCTTGTGCTGGCCGACCGCGTCATCGAGCGCGGCTGGGTCGCCTTGGCCTCCGGCAGCATTGCCGAATTCGGCGAGGGGAGCGCGCCCGATGGCAGTGAGGATGCCGGCGGCGATCTCATCATGCCCGGCATGATCGAGCTGCACACCGATCATCTCGAAGCCCATTACGTGCCGCGCCCGAAAGTGTTTTGGGACCCGGTCGCCTCCGTCATCTCCTATGACGCGCAGCTCGCGACCTCGGGCATCACCACGGTCCTCGACTCGCTCCGGGTCTGGCGCGAGGATGGCGCCGAGGAGGTCGACGGCCGCGCCGGCATTCTGGCGGCGGCGATCTCGGCCGCGCGTGAGGGCAATCTGCTCCGCGCCGATCACTTCCTGCACCTGCGCTGCGAAATCCCTATGCCCGATGTGGTGGCCGAGGCGAAGGAGCTGATCGACCGGCCCGACGTGCGCCTGATGTCGCTGATGGATCACACCCCCGGCCAGCGCCAGTTCCGCGACGAGGTGAAGCTGCGCGACTACTATCGCGGCAAGGGTGGCGGCATGACCGACGCCCAGCTCGACGAGCTCTTCGCCCGGCGCTTCGCCAACCAGAAAGCCTATGCCGCCACCAACATGCGCGCCATCGTCGCGCTCGCGCATGAATACAATATCCCGCTCGCGAGCCACGACGACACCACGGAAGAGAACGTGGTCGACGCCGTGCGCGACCGCGTCTCGGTCGCGGAATTCCCGACTACGATGGAAGCCGCGCGCGGCCTGCACGCAGCCGGCATCGACATCCTGATGGGCGCGCCCAACGTGGTGCGCGGCGGCTCGCATTCCGGCAACATCGCCGCCGTCGATCTCGCCCGCGAGGGCCTGCTCGACATCCTGTCGTCCGACTACATCCCTTCGAGCCTGCTGATGGCGGCGCTGCAACTGCCGCAGCACGTGCCGGCGATCGATCTTGCGTCTGCGGTGCGCACGGTGACGAAGGCGCCGGCCGAAGCGGTGGGGCTCACCGACCGCGGCGAGATAGCGGTCGGCAAGCGCGCCGACCTGATCCGCGTGCATCTCGCGCGCGACCTCCCGGTGGTGCGCAGTGTCTGGCGGGAAGGGGAGCGGGTCGCATGACGGAAGCACGGGCAGTTGCAATCGAGACTCCTGCTGCGATCGGTCCCGGCCGCCTGGTGCTGGTGGTCGGCCCGAGCGGTGCCGGCAAGGATACGCTGCTCGGGCTCGCCAAAGCGGCCTGTGCCGAGGATGGCAATGCCGTCTTTGCGCGCCGCGTGATCACGCGCGCCTCGTCAGCCGCCGAGGACAATGAGGAGGTCAGCGCGGACGCATTCCGCGAGGCGGTGGCGCGCGGTGACTATGCGATGCATTGGGAGGCGCATGGCCATAGCTATGCGTTGCCGCGTGCGGTCGATGACGATCTCCGCGCCGGCCGCACCGTGATCGCCAACGTCTCGCGCACGGTGATATCGGTGGCCCGCCGCGCCTACGCCAATGTCGTCGTAGTCCAGATCACCGCGCCGCCGAACGTGCTGGCCGAACGACTGGCGATGCGCGGACGCGCGAGCGACGGCCGGATCGAGCATCGGCTCGGCCGCACCGTCGACGAGACGACCGCCGCGCCGGACTTCACCATCGTCAATGTCGGCACCGCCGACTATCACGCGGGCCAGCTCGCGCGGATCATCAGGGGCAGCCGCTGGGACGAGTGAACAAGGGAAGCCGATGACAAATATCGCGACGATCGAACAATTGGAGGCGATCTACGGCTTCCCCAACGATGCTTCCACCGTCAAGGTCGCCGACCACATCACGCCGCCCTATCGCATCCTGATCGAGAAGTCGCCATTCGCGGCGCTCGCCACCGTCGGTCCTGAAGGCATCGATTGCTCGCCGCGCGGCGACCTGTCCGGCTTCGTCCGCCTCCATGACGACAAGACGCTGATGATACCCGACCGCCGCGGCAACAACCGCGTCGATTCGCTCCGCAACATTGTCCGGGATCCGCGCGTCGCGCTGTTGTTCCTGATCCCCGGCTCCGGCACCACGCTGCGCGTCAACGGCAGCGCTTATCTCTCGATCGATCCGGATCTGCTCGCGTCCTTCAAGATGGAAGGCAAGACGCCGCGCTCCGTCATCGTCATGACCGTCGACGAGATCTACTTCCAATGCGCCCGTGCGATCGTCCGCGCCGACCTCTGGAATCCCGACAAGCGCGTCGATCCCAGGACGCTGCCGACCCCGGGCCAGATCCTCGCCAGCATGAGCGAAGAAAAGGTCGGCGGCGAAACCTACGACCGCGAATGGCCAGAGCGCGCCCGCCAGACGATGTGGTGACGTAACCCCGCACAAAACTCGCGGTCATTCCGGGGCGATGCGATAGCATCGAGCCCGGAATCCATCTCTCCGCTTGTGCGTGCGGCCCGATGGATTCCGGGCCTGCGCCTTGCGGCGCATCCCGGAATGACGGCGGTGTGCTTGTTCCAGAACGGAGCTCCTGCCGCCTTGATGGTCCCTTAAGCCTGTCATGAAGCTGGCAACGACCGGGCCGACCCGCAACACCGATTCTTAGCAACTCAGCGGCATGGTGCCGGCCATGAGACTGACAGCCCTGTCCGGCGGCGTGCAGCCTGGCATTCGCCGCGAACTGATCAAGTTGCTGTACACGTCGATGCCGCAGGTCATGGCGATCACCGTGACATCGGGCGCCGGCGCGATCGCGCTTGCGCTGGTCAGCGGGGATATCGGCTATGCCCTGATCTCCTGTCTCATTCTGATCACCGCCGCAAGCCGGCTATACAGCCTGCACCTCTACAAGCTGCGATCGGCGAATTTCTCCGACCAGGACGTGCTGCGCTGGGAGCATATCTACGGCATCGGCGCGGTGGCGTTCTCGGTGGGGCTTGGCCTACTGTCATACCGCGCGCTCCGGCTCGGCGATGCGGCCGGGGCGTGGATCAGCTTCGGACTGTCGATGTCCTTCTGCGTCGGCATGGTGTCGCGCGCAGCGGTGCGTCCGTGGATCGTGCTGTCGGCATCGGCCGTGCTGTTCGCGCCGACCATCGTGGCGGGCCTGCTGCGGCCGGAACTCGCCTACAAGCTCGGCTCCTGCATGCTGTTCCTGTTCTGGATCACGCTGCGCGAGGCCTCCCGCCATCTCAGCAAGGCCTTCATCGAGCGGCTGGAGGCCCAGCAGGCGCTGGCGCGCCAGGCCCATCATGACTTCCTGACCGGATTGCCGAACCGTGCCGCGTTTCTCGCGGCGCTGGAGAAGACGGCGGGGCGCGTCGCCATCGTCGCCATCGATCTTGATGGTTTCAAATCGGTGAATGACCGCCTCGGCCATCACGCCGGAGATGCGCTGCTCCGCCAGGTCGCCGAACGATTGACCCACTGCATCGGGCCGCAGGGCACCGTTGCCCGCTTTGGCGGCGATGAATTCATGCTGTTGCGTCCGGTGGAAGACGGGCCGGCGGGGAAAGATGCCGCCGTGGCGCTTGCCAAGCGGGTGGTCGAGGCGCTGTCGCTGCCCTTCTTTGTCGCGCAGAAGCCGGCGCGGATCGGCGCCAGCGCGGGCATCCTGGTGACCGAGCTTGCCTCCGACGCAACCGTCGGCACGGCATCGTTGCTCGAACAGGTCGATCGCGCGCTCTATGCCGCCAAGCGTGCCGGCGGCGGACGCTGGCAGTGGTCTGGCGACGAGACCATTGTGATGGATCAGGCGATCTGAATTACAGATCAGGTCGAACTGCATTGGTGCGCGAGACGCCAGGACGTGTACTCATAAATCCCCGCGCCGCAGATCAGGGTCTATCAGGTCCGCTGTGCTCTGATAGCGGCACGATAGCAGACCGTGGGAGGGCGCTGAGAAGCGCTAACGCCGACAGGAAAATCGGGCCGTGCAAGTCTGGATTCGCTCGATAGTTCGGATAAGATAGTTGCAGAAAAACTAAAAGCTGCCCCCGGGAGGAAATGATGCTCGACACCACGAGTAACGCCCATTTCCAGGTCTTTCTTGACAAATTCGAAGCGGCGCTTGCGGCAGGTGATCTCGATGCCGCCGTGGCAATGTTCGCACCGGAATGCTACTGGCGCGACCTCGTTGCTTTCACCTGGAACATAAAGACCATGGAAGGTCGCGATCAGGTCCGGGAAATGCTCAGCTCTTGCCTTGCGCGCGCAAAGCCGAGCAACTGGAAAATCGCTGAAGGGGAAAGCGCGACCGAAGCCGGCGGCGTGACCGAATGCTGGATCTCGTTCGAGACCGAGGTAGCGCGCGGCTACGGCTTGGTCCGCCTCCAGAACGGCCAGATCTGGACGCTTCTGACTACGATGGTCGAACTGAAAGGTCACGAGGAAAAGGCGGGCTTCAGCCGGCCGCTCGGCGCCCGGCACGGCGTCAATCCCGGCGCCAAAACCTGGAAGGAATTGCGCGACGAGGAAGCTGAGCAGCTCGGCGTCAAGACCCAGCCCTATGTGCTGGTCATAGGCGGCGGCCAGGGCGGCATCGCGCTCGGAGCGCGGTTGCGCCAGCTCGGCGTGCCCACCATCGTCGTGGAGAAGAACGACCGTGCCGGCGATTCCTGGCGCAACCGCTATAAGTCGCTCTGCCTCCACGATCCGGTCTGGTACGATCATTTGCCGTATATCGATTTCCCGAGGAACTGGCCGGTATTTTCGCCCAAGGACAAGATCGGCGACTGGCTGGAGATGTACACCAAGGTCATGGAGCTGAACTACTGGACCGGCACCACTGCCAAACGCGCCGACTGGGACGACGCTCACCACGAATGGACCGTCGTCGTCGAGCGAGATGGCAAGGAGATCGCGCTGAAGCCGAAGCAGCTGGTATTTGCGACCGGTATGTCGGCCAAGCCGAACCTGCCGCAATTCAGGGGCATGGACGCCTTCAAGGGCGAGCAACACCATTCCTCGCGTCATCCAGGAGCCGACCGCTACAAGGGCAAGAAGGTAATCGTGATCGGCTCGAACAATTCCGCGCATGACATCTGCGCCGCGCTGTACGAGGCCGGTGTCGACGTGACCATGGTGCAGCGCTCGACTACCCATATCGTGCGCTCGGATTCGCTGATGGAATCGATAGCGGACCTCTATTCCGAGCGCGCCGTGCGCGGCGGCATGACGACGGCGAAGGCCGATCTGATTTTCGCCTCGCTGCCCTACAAGATCCTGGCTGGGCTGCAGAAGCCCGTCTACGACAAGATCCGCGAGGGCGACGCCGATTTCTACGCGGGGCTAACGAAAGCCGGTTTTCGGCTCGACTTCGGCGACGATGATTCCGGGCTGTTCATGAAGTACCTGCGTCGCGGGTCGGGCTATTACATCGATGTCGGCGCCTCGCAGCTCATCATCGACGGCAAGGTCAAGCTGGTCGCAGGTCAGGTCGAGGAAATCACGCCCAACGGCGTGAGGCTCGACGATGGCAAGGAATTGCCCGCCGATGTAATCGTCTACGCCACCGGCTACAGTTCGATGAACGGCTTTGTTGCCGACCTCATCAACCCGGAAATGGCCGACAAGGTTGGCAAGGTCTGGGGGCTCGGCTCGAACGCGACCAAGGACCCCGGCCCATGGGAAGGCGAACAGCGCAACATGTGGAAGCCGACGCAGCAGGAAGGCCTGTGGTTCCACGGCGGTAATCTGCATCAGTCGCGCCATTACTCGCAATTTCTTTCCCTGCAGTTGAAAGCGCGCTACGAGGGCATCCCGACGCCGGTCTATGGCCTGCAGACCGTCCATCACAAGGCCTGAAGTCGCAAAGCGCTCGGCGGGGTTCGCGGATGCGAGCCCCATGCGCTGAGTTGGTCACGGTCTCCTGAGCGGATGCGCGGCGCCTAATGGCGCGGATCGCCACTCGTGCTCATTTCGCCCTCAGCAGAAAGAGGCTATTGCAGTCCCACCCATGCCGAGTACACGGACCGCGCCATTCGACAGGTCCATGCACCGTCCCTTCACAAACAGCCTCGGTCATTTATCCGAACCGTAACGCTTCGCCCGGTCGAATGTGAGGTGACGGTGACGTGAGAGCCGAACGGTCTGGAACGGTGCGCTGCGGTCATCGCGCTTGGATTCATCCGTTCGCCGGACGCGGTTCGATCCCCGCCGTAGCCGTAGCGGGAAGCGGTACAAGTTTCAGCAAATGCAGGAGCAGTGAAACAAGTGAGGGCGAAAGCAGCGCATATTGGACCCATCATTGGGACCTGTCATGGATCCCGGCCTGCCGCCGATGGTGCATGCTGATCAGCAACTGCTTCCGAGGATGTAAGAATCTGGGAGCAAGGTGGTGTGGTCGTGGGCTTGGTGGCCAGCACCGTGTTGTACGGGTTGCCAAAAACAAATATCTTCGAAGTACGCCAGATGATCCGTTCCAATTCGACGAATGTGCGCATCCTTAGCCTGTACTTCCACAACAGCATGTGTTGAATGAAGTTCCAGGTCATGCCCCAAGCCCAGAATGGTAGTCGCCGATAACGGATCGGTTTGAAGCCGAGTCGGCGCATCTTGTAGACGAGAAGATTGGCGCCGACAAAATTGTAGCGCCAATTGTCGAAGAAGGCCGTGACGCTCAGGTAATCCTCCTTACGGTGACAATGATCCAGCGACCCCGGCGACCGGATTAAAAGGCGTCCTCCCGGCTTGAGCATCCGCCAGCACCTCGCTAGCCAAGCGTCCAAGTCTTTAGTGTAGCCTATCGATTCGAGGGCATAGATGGCATCAAAATGTTCACTCGGGAGATCGAGGCTGTCGAAGTCGGCAACGATCACCTGTCCACGCCCACCAAGTTTAGCAAATTTCCGTTGGCAGATGTCCGCTTGAACAGCTGAATTGGTCACACACAGAATTTCGATATTGCGCCGGCTGGCGAGGTAGTCGGCCGCCGCGCCAGATCCGCAGCCGAGATCTAACAGCCGCATCCCGTCCCTTAGCTTCAGAAGAACATATTCGGCTTCGTATGGGCGCGAAAATGCTACCCGGGGGAAAACGCAGGTGCTGTAGTTCGCCTGCTCGTCGCGATACGTGCTGAACACGTCATCATACGTACGCTTCTCGTCATCGTGCTTGAGAAAGTCGCTCGGCTGCGGTGTCCACTCGACGAGTTGGAGTTGCTCGAATTGATTCAGCTCGTGGCCTATCTTGCTCGCGTCCTTCGGTTGGGTCACCAAAAGAAAAAGTACATAATGAAGCAAGTTGTACGCTACGAACAACGCGATGATGATCGCCGCTACCAACTGAAATATCAGAGCAATATCCAAGGCTGCTCCTGTGACTGCTGAAACGTTCGCATGTTGCAATTAATCAAATCACACCGGGGCCGCGGCCCGCTAGATGCCAATGTCCGAGTTGGGGTCACGAGCGGCAATGCTCCGCCCGATCGTAAGATTTCCGCTTGGCCGTCAGAAGCTGACATGTACGCCGTTAAGAGTACACACCCTAGCGGCCGGCTTTTTCTTCCCAGTCCTCCCATTCAACATCGCTATTGATTTCGAGGTAGGCGGAAACGGCGGCGCCGACGGTCGGGAAGAAGTTGTCCTCGCCAAGCTGCGCCAGCAATCCGAATTTCTTCAGCTTGTCCTTTACGGGATCCTTGAGCTCCGCAAAACGAAGCTCGATACCCCGTGCCTGCAACGTCTCGTCCAGCTTGGCAAGTGTATCGCCGGCGGTGACGTCCACGCTGGTGACCGGCTCCGCGGCAACGACCAGCCAGCGCACGGACGTTGGTGATTTCGCCACGGCGTCCAGAACGCGCTCATTGAAGAATTCGGCGTTGGCGAAGAACAGAGGTGCATCCCACCGAAACAGCACCAGCCCGGGGATCTGGCGTGCATCCGGATATCTGGTGATGTCGTGATAACCTTTGACGCGGTCGGCGCGGCCCAACACGGCCGAGTGCGGGCGCCACCCATCCCATAGGAATTCGGCGATGGCGATGACGATGGCGAGACCAATTCCCGGAATGACCCCGAGCACGGCCACGCCGACAAAGCAGACGATCGATAGCCAGAACTCCCACTGCTGGATGCGATAGATTCGTTTGAGGTCGGTGACTTCGAACAACCCGATCGCCGCGGCGATGACGACGGCGGCGAGCGCGGCGTTGGGCAAATGCTGAAGGAGGTTTGGTGCTGCCAGCAGAAGAAGGGCGATGACCAGCGCGCCGACGACACAGGTCAGTTGCGTGCGGGCGCCGGCGGCTTCCGCAACCGGCGTGCGCGAACTGCTGCTGCTGATCGGAAAGCCCTGGAAAAAGCCGGTGGCCAGATTGGCGGCGCCGAGCGCCACCATCTCCTGGTTGGGATCGGCCTGCGTGCTCAGCCGTGCGGCAAAGGCGCGGGACAGCACGCTGGTGTCGGCGAACGATATCAGCGCGACGGCGCAACCTCCGAGCATGACTGGCCATATGTCGTTATAGCCGATCAAGGGAATGGCGAAGCCCGGCAATCCTTTCGGAAGAGAACCCAGAACGGTCACGCCGTAATAGGGTCCGAGATCCAGCGCAGCGACAATGACCGTCGCTGCGACCACCGCAATCAGGGTGCCTGGCAGTCGCTTGTTGTTCCGGAGCAGGAGAATAACGATCAACGTGCCGAGCCCAATCCCGAATGCGACCCGGTTGGTCTTGCCTTCAAGGATTGCGTCGGCGATCGACCACATGCTCCGCAACGGTCCTGCGCTCTCAATGGAGAAGCCGAAGAGCTTTGGCAGTTGGCTGATCAATACGGTCAGGGCAATGCCGTTCATATAGCCGTAGCGTATCGGCTTGGAGAGAAGCTCGGTCACAAACCCCAGACGCACGATGCCGGCCAGAATGCATACCGTCCCGGAAACGATGGCCATCATGCCGGCCAAGGCTACGGCGCGCATGGGATCGCCACCCGACAACGGAACGACAACGCCGAGGATGACGGCTGCCAGCGCCGAGTCCGGTCCCAGCACAAGGATGCGGCTGGGGCCGAACAGCGCGTAGGCCAGCAGCGGAACGATCGTTGCGTACAGACCATAGATGCCGGGCAAGCCCGACGCTTCCGCGTAGGCAATCCCGACCGGGACCAGCATGGTCGCCAGCACGAGCCCGGCGAAAAGATCATGCGGAAGCGACGCCGCTTCATATCGACGGACGGTGTCGAGACCTGGCAGCCAGCCGCTCCAATGCCTCATTGCCGGTCGCTACGAATTGCTCTGCTCCTCGATTGCCTTCACCGATACCGCCGCGACCTGCCGCAGCGCCTCGCGGTCGGCGCCGGACGAGGCCATCACGCCCATACCGGCGATGACTGCGGAGAGATAGCGCGCGAGCGCGGCGGGGTCAGCGGTTTCCTTCAGGTCGCCCTCGGCCTTCGCCCTTACGAAGCGCTCGCGGAGCTGGTTCTCGGTCTGCGCCCGATGGGCGGCGAGTTCGAAGGGAACGTTTTCCGAGCCGGTGCCGCAGGCAAGGCCGCCCTGGACCAGAAGGCAGCCGGGTGGGTTGGCGGGGTCGGTCTGGGTGTCGGCGGTGCCCATCAGCATGCGCTCGGCCACCTCGCGGGCGGTCGGCGCGCTCACGATTTCTTCCAGCCAGCAGGCGCGCTTGGCGCTATAACGATCGAGCGCAGCCTTCAAGAGGCCCTCTTTGCTGCCGAAGGCCGCGTACAGGCTTGGCGGATTTATGCCCATGACTTCAGTGAGTTGCGCGATCGTCGCGCCCTCATAGCCGTGCCGCCAGAACACTTCCATCGCCTGGTCCAGCGCCGCGTCGGCGTCGAACGCCCGGGGCCTGCCCATCGCCATTGCGTGCTCCCTGAAAATTTCTTAACATCCGCTACATAAGTATCTTGCGGACCGGCGTCCAGCTCCACATTTGTAGCGCTCACTACATTATGGAGCGCGCAAATGCCCCCCGCCCGCATTACCCCCCGTTCTGGCCGATTCCGACGCATTGTTGGCGGTATTGTGATCGTCGGCGCCATCGCGGCGGCCGGATCAGTCCTTTCCGGCCGCTATTTTTATGCCGCGCAGGCGACCAGTGCGGCCGCCGCGCCGGAGCAGGCCGTCGCCGTGACGGTCGCGGCCATCGAGCCCCGACAGGCCAATCTGTGGGACGATTTCTCCGGCCGGCTCGAGGCCATCGACCGTGTCGAGCTGCGGCCGCGTGTCGCCGGCGCGATCCTGGCGACCAACTTCACCGAGGGCTCGCTGGTGAAGGCCGGCGATGTCCTGTTCAAGATCGATCCCGCGCCTTACGCCGCGGAGGTCGACAAGGCCAAGGCGCAGCTCGAGGCCGCCAAGGCGCGCGTGGTCTTCACGACCAGCGAGCTTGAGCGCGGCGCGCAGCTCGTCGGCAACGCGGTCGTGACCCGGCGCGACTATGACCAGCGCGACAATGCCAATCGCGAAGCGATTGCCAACGTCAAGGCCGCCGAAGCGACGCTGCAAACTGCAAAGCTCAATCTCGACTACACCGAAGTGCGCGCTCCCGTGGACGGCCGCGTCGGCAAGTTCGAGGTCACCGTCGGCAATCTCGTCGCCGCCGGCACGGCCTCGCCGGTATTGACCTCGCTGGTCTCGATCAATCCGATCTATGCCAGCTTCGATGCCGACGAGGAGGTGGTGCTGCGCGCGTTGAACTCGATTGCGGACGCTTCCGGCACCCGCGGCAATCTCGACCGCATTCCGGTGGAGATGACGACGTCCGGAGGCACCACCGCCAAGGGCCACATCCAGCTCATCGACAACCAGGTCAACGGCCAGAGCGGCACCATCCGCGTGCGTGCGGTGTTCCGCAATGATGACGGCCGCCTGATCCCGGGTCAGTTCGCGCGCGTGCGCATGGGCCAGCCCGAGAGGCAGACGCTTGTGCTGGTCGACGAGCGCGCGATCGGCACCGACCAGGACAAGAAATTCGTGATGGTGGTCGGCGAGGACAGCCGCGCGGTCTACCGTCCGGTCGCACTCGGCGGCTCCGTCGACGGCCTGCGCATCGTCACCTCGGGCCTGAAGTCCGGCGACCGCATCGTCGTCAATGGCCTGCAGCGCGTGCGCCCCGGCGCTCTCCTGAAATTGGAGGTCGCCGAAATGGGCGCGCGCGGCACACAGCAGGCCGCCAACGAAGATAACAGGCACGTGGTGCAGCGCTAACCATTTGCTGCGCACAGGGGCACACCTATGAATCTTTCCAAATTTTTCATCGACCGGCCGATCTTTGCGGGCGTCCTCTCGGTCCTGATTTTCCTCGCCGGGCTGATCTCGCTGTTCGCGATGCCGATCTCGGAATATCCCGATGTCGTGCCGCCATCGGTCGTGGTGCGCGCGACCTATCCTGGGGCCAATCCGAAGGTGATCGCGGAAACGGTTGCTACCCCGATCGAGGAGCAGATCAACGGCGTCGAGAACATGCTCTATATGAGCAGCCAGGCGACCACCGACGGCGCGATGACGCTGACGGTGACCTTCCGCCTCGGCACCGATCCCGACAAGGCGACGCAGCTGGTGCAGAACCGGGTGCAGCAGGCCGAGCCGCGGCTGCCGGCGGTGGTGCGCCAGCTCGGCATCATCACCAAGAAGAGCTCGCCCGACCTCACCATGGTCGTGCATCTCCTCTCGCCGAACAACCGCTACGACATGACGTATCTGCGCAACTACGCGGTGCTCAACGTCAAGGACCGGCTGGCGCGGATCGACGGCGTCGGCGACGTCCAGCTCTATGGCGCCGGCGACTATTCGATGCGGGTCTGGGTCGATCCGCAGAAGGCCGCCGAGCACGGCCTGACTGCTAGCGACATCGTCAGGGCGATCCAGGCGCAGAACGTGGAAGCCGCCGCCGGCGTTGTCGGCTCGTCACCGAGCGTGAAGGGCATCGACCTGCAGCTTTCCGTCAACGCCGAGGGCCGGCTCGCCAGCGAGGACCAGTTCGCCGACATCGTGGTCAAGACCGGTTCCCGCGGCGAGGTGGTGCGCCTGCGCGACGTCGCGCGCATCGAGCTTGGCGCCTCCGAATATGGCCTGCGCTCGCTGCTCGACAACAAGCAGGCGGTGGCGATCCCGATCAACCAGGCGCCCGGCTCCAATGCCCTTGATATCTCCGACAAGGTCCGCGCGACCATGGCCGAGATCAAGAAGAACATGCCTGACGGCGTCGACTACAAGATCGTCTACGATCCCACGCAGTTCGTGCGATCCTCGATCGAGGCGGTGGTGCACACGCTGCTGGAAGCGATCGTGCTGGTCGTCTTGGTTGTGATCCTGTTCCTGCAGACCTGGCGCGCCTCGATCATTCCGCTGCTCGCGGTGCCGGTGTCGATCGTCGGCACGTTCGCGGTGATGCATGTGTTCGGCTTCTCCATCAACGCGCTCAGCCTGTTCGGCCTCGTGCTCGCGATCGGCATCGTCGTCGACGACGCCATCGTCGTGGTCGAGAACGTCGAGCGCAATATCGAGGCTGGGCTTTCTCCGCGGGAGGCCACCTACCAGGCGATGAAGGAAGTGTCCGGCCCGATCATCGCGATTGCGCTGGTCCTGATCGCGGTGTTCGTGCCGCTCGCCTTCATCTCCGGCCTCACCGGGCAGTTCTACAAGCAGTTCGCGCTGACGATCGCGATCTCGACCGTGATCTCGGCGATCAACTCGCTGACGCTGTCGCCGGCGCTCTCGGCGCTGCTGCTCAAGGGCCATCACGAGCCCAAGGACAAGCTCACGATCATCCTCGACAAGGGACTGGGCTGGTTCTTCCGCGGCTTCAACCGTGTCTTCACGCGCTCCTCGGAGAATTACGGCCGCAGCGTCACCAAGGTGATCTTCGGCAAGGCCGCTGTGATGGGCGTCTATGTGCTCCTGATCGGCGTCACCGTCGTGCTGTTCAGGCAGGTGCCGGGCGGCTTCGTCCCCGGCCAGGACAAGCAATATCTGGTCGGCTTCGCGCGGCTGCCTGACGGCGCGACGCTGGATCGCACCGAAGAGGTCATCCGCAAGATGAGCGACATCGCGCTGACCCAGCCCGGCGTCGAAAGCTCGGTGGCGTTCCCGGGGCTGTCGATCTCCGGCTTCACCAACTCCTCCAATGCCGGCATCGTGTTCTCGACGCTGAAGCCGTTCGACGAGCGCAAGAGCTCTTCGCTCAGCGGCAATGCGATCGCCGCGGAACTGAACAAGAAATATGCCGGCATCCAGGAGGCCTTCATCGCGATGTTCCCGCCGCCGCCGGTCAATGGTCTCGGGACCATCGGCGGCTTCAAGCTGCAGATCGAGGATCGCGCCGGCCTCGGCTATGACGCGCTCAACGATGCGACCAAGGCGTTCATGGCGGCGATGTCGAAAGCGCCGGAGATCGCAGGCCTGTTCTCGAGCTTCCAGGTCAACGTTCCCCAGCTCTATGCCGACATCGACCGCACCAAGGCGTTGCAGCTCGGCGTGCCCGTGACGGAAGTCTTCAACACGCTGCAGATCTATCTCGGCTCCTACTACGTCAACGACTTCAATAAATTCGGCCGCACCTATTCGGTCTATGTCCAGGCCGACGCGCCGTTCCGCGCCCGCGCCGACGATATCCGCCAGTTGAAGGTGCGTTCGTCCTCAGGCGACATGGTGCCGCTGTCGGCGCTGTTGAAGATCCGCCAGAGTGCAGGGCCGGAGCGCGCGATCCGGTACAACGGCTTCCTGTCCTCGGACATCAACGCCGCCGCGGCGCCCGGCTATTCGTCCGGCCAGGCGCAGGAAGCGGCGACGCGGATCGCCGCCGAAGTGCTGCCGCCGGGATTTGCCTTCGAGTGGACCGACCTGACCTATCAGGAGTTCATCGCCGGCAATTCCGGCCTCTGGGTCTTCCCGCTGGCGATCCTGCTGGTGTTCCTGGTGCTGGCTGCACTCTATGAGAGCCTGACGCTGCCGCTCGCGATCCTCATGATCGTGCCGATGGGACTATTGGCTGCGATGTTCGGTGTCTGGTTTTCGGGCGGCGACAACAACATCTTCACCCAGATCGGCCTGATCGTGCTGGTGGGATTGTCGGCGAAGAATGCGATCCTGATCGTCGAGTTCGCGCGCGAGTTGGAATTCGCCGGCCGTTCGCCGATTCGCGCCGCGATCGAGGCGAGCCGCTTGCGTCTTCGCCCGATCCTGATGACGTCGATGGCGTTCATCATGGGCGTGCTGCCGCTGGTGCTGTCGACCGGCGCGGGCTCCGAGATGCGGCGCGCGATGGGCGTCGCGGTGTTCTCGGGCATGATCGGCGTCACGATCTTCGGTCTGTTCCTGACGCCGGTATTCTATGTGTTGCTCCGCAGCGCCACCGGCATGAAGCCGCTGACGCATCACGGCGAAGCGACCATTCCAACAAAGGCACACGCGGCATGACGCCGCGTGTGCTCACACACCTCGCCTCAGGCGGCGAGGTCCTGCAGCAGTTTCGACGAACCGCGCACCAGCACCTTGCGTCCGGCAGGCGTTAACGCGAGCGAATCGCCGCGCATCGCGGCGAGCCCGAGCGTGATCAGGCTTTCGACCGCAAACCTGCTTATTCTCGAAGGGTTTGCTGCAGGTGCACGCAACGCTTTGAGAACTTCCCACTGATCCGTTGTCAGTTCGTAGTCGAATTCGTCGTTCATGGTCCCTCGGATTCGTTAACCATCGACGGGGCGCGTATTACCGAGCGCTCGTGAAGAACATGCGACCAGAACGAGTCAGGATTTCGAATTACGGGGATAGACCGTCACATCATCGTGTGGCTGGAATTCTTCAATATTTTCAAGCCATCCATTGAATCTTAACCAGGTGATACAGCAGTGCTCCTGACGTGTAGCCCGGGTGGAGCAAAGTGTAACCCGGGGCATCTCATCCACATTCGCAGGCGGTCCCGGGTTACGCTCGCGCTTCACCCGGGCTACGCACCTTTCAACCGCGCCGGACGCTGGCACCGCCGTCCACAGGCAATGTGACACCGGTAATAAAACTCGCTTCATCCGAAGCCAAGAACAGTGCGGCATTGGCGACGTCCCAGCCGGTGCCCATCTTCCGTCGCAGCGGCACCTTGCTGTCACGCTCGGCCTCGACCTCGGCACGGCTCTTCCTGAATTCGCGGGCGCGGGTGTCGACTGCCATCGGCGTGTTCATCAGGCCGGGCAGGATCACATTGGCGCGAATGCCGTATCGCGCGTTCTGATAGGCGAGCTGTTCGGTGAAAGCGATCATCGCCGATTTCGTCGCCTTGTAGGCGACGTAAGGATAGGTCGTGATCGCGGCCATCGACGAGATGTTGATGATGGCGCCGCTTCGCTGCGCGCGCATGATCGGGATCACATGCTTGGCGGCGAGGATGCAGCTCTTGAGGTTGATCGCGACGCAGCGGTCGAACGCCTCTTCGCTGATCTCGAGCAGTTCGGCATCGCCGCCGGAGAGGCTGACGCCGACATTGTTGTGCAGGATGTCGACCTTGCCCCAACGCTGATGCGCATCCGCCACCATCGCCTTGATCTCGGCGTTCTTCGTCACGTCGGCCTTGAAGGCTGCAGCGGTGCCGCCCTTTGCCGCGATCATGTCGACGGTCTCCTGCGCCGAATCCAGGTGGTGGTCGACGCACAGCACCTTGGCGCCTTCGCGCGCGAAGGTGAGCGCGGTGGCGCGGCCGTTGCCGATGCCCTCGCCGGGGCTCTGGCCGGCGCCGACGATGATGGCGACACGATCTTGAAGGCGCATCTCGTTTCACTCCCGCTTTTCGTTCTTGTCCATCGGGGTTCTCCCCGCTGACAACAGCGTTTCAAAGATGCGCGGGGCCGGCAAGGGGACGTGAGATATGCTGTCAGGCCATGAATGCAGGCCCTTCAACGCATAGCAAAACGGTGCATTTTATGCAGCCATAAAAAGCTTGCACGAACGGGGAGCGAAGCATGTCGCTGATGGAAGTTGGCCTGGACGACAAGTACCGGTTGGACGTCAAACGCATCTTCCTTTCCGGTACCCAGGCGCTGGTCCGGCTCCCCATGTTGCAGCGCGAACGCGATCGCGCGCAGGGACTCAAGACAGCGGGTTTCATCTCCGGCTACCGCGGTTCGCCGCTCGGCATGTACGACCACACATTGTGGCGGGCAAAATCTTTCCTCAAGCAGCATGACATCGCCTTCGTTCCCGGCCTCAACGAGGATCTGGCGGCGACCGCGGTGTGGGGCAGCCAGCAGGTCGGCATGTTTCCGGGCGCCAAGGTCGATGGCGTGTTCGGCATCTGGTACGGCAAGGGCCCCGGCGTCGACCGCTCGCTCGATGCACTGAAGCATGCCAACTCGGCCGGCACTTCGCGGAACGGCGGCGTGATCGCGCTCGCCGGCGACGACCATGGCTGCCAGTCCTCGACGCTGGCGCATCAGAGCGAGCAGGTGTTCGCATCCGCGCTGATGCCGGTCGTCAATCCGGCCACGCTGCAGGACTATCTCGACCTCGGCATCCTCGGCTTCGCGCTGTCGCGCTACAGCGGCTGCTGGGTCGGCTTCAAGGCGATCTCCGAGACGGTGGAGAGCTCGGCCTCCATCATCAGCGATCCCGGTCGCATCCAGATCGTGACGCCAGATGATTTCGAGATGCCGCCGGATGGCCTCTCCATCCGCTGGCCCGACGCGCCGCTCGAGCAGGAGCGGCGCCTGCACGGTCCGAAGATGCAGGCCGTCGCCGCCTTCGCCCGCGCCAACCGCTTCGACCGCATCGTGCTCAACTCCAAGCCGGCGCGGCTCGGCATCATGGCAACCGGCAAGGCCTATCTCGATTTGCGCCAGGCGCTGGCCGAACTCGGCGTCACCGACGCGGAAGCACAGGCGCTGGGCTTGCGCATCTACAAGGTCGCGCTGACCTGGCCGCTCGAGGAATCCGGCGCCCGCGCCTTCGCCGAGGGATTGCAGGACGTGCTGGTGGTCGAGGAGAAGCGCGGCTTCATCGAGGACCAGCTCATCCGCATCCTCTACAATGTCGATGCTTCAAAACGTCCGTCGGTGGTCGGCAAGCGCGACGAGAGCGGCGCGGTGCTGCTGCCGAGCGAGGGCGAGTTGACGCCGACCATGGTTGCCGCCGCCGTTGTTGCGCGGCTTCGCAAGCTTGGCCATCGCAGCCCGATGCTGGAGCAGCGGCTGGCCAAGCTCGAAGCTTTCGATCGGCCGGCCGAAGGCATCGGCGCGGCCAAGCTGCAGCGCACGCCCTATTTCTGCTCGGGCTGCCCGCACAACACTTCGACCAAGATACCCGAAGGCAGCCGCGCCATGGCCGGCATCGGCTGTCACGGCATGGCGCTGTCGATCCCGGCGCGCCGCACCGCGACAATTTCGCATATGGGCGCGGAGGGCGTGGCCTGGATCGGGCAGGCGCCGTTCACCGACGAGCAGCACGTCTTCCAGAATCTCGGCGACGGCACCTACACCCATTCCGGCCTGCTGGCACTGCGCGCCGCGGCCGCCGCCGGCGTCAACATCACATACAAGATTCTCTATAACGATGCGGTGGCGATGACCGGTGGCCAGCCCGCGGAGGGCAGCTTCACGGTGTCGCAGATCGCGCATCAGGTCGCCGCCGAAGGCACCAAGCGCATCGCCATCGTCTCCGACGACCCCACGAAATACCCGCCCAACTATTTCCCCACTGGTGCCACGGTGCATCACCGCCGCGAACTCGACGCCGTGCAGCGCGAGCTGCGCGACGTCGCGGGCCTCACGGTCCTGATCTACGACCAGACCTGCGCCGCGGAGAAGCGCCGCCGCCGCAAGCGCGGGCTCTATCCCGATCCGCCGAAGCGCGTCTTCATCAACGAGCGCGTCTGCGAGGGTTGCGGCGACTGCTCGGTGCAGTCGAACTGCGTTTCGGTGCAGCCGCTCGAGACCGAGCTCGGCCGCAAGCGCCGCATCGACCAGTCCAACTGCAACAAGGACTTCTCCTGCATCGAGGGCTTCTGCCCGAGCTTCGTCACCGTCCATGACCCCAAGCTGCGCAAGGCCGACCGTGCCGCTGCCGATCCGTCGGCGCTGTTCGCGGACCTGCCGACGCCGAAGCCGCAGGCGCTTTCCGGTTCCTACAACATCCTCGTCACCGGCATCGGCGGCACCGGCGTCATCACCATCGGCGCGCTGCTCGGCATGGCCGCCCATGTCGAGGGGCTGGCCTGTTCGACGCTCGACTTCACCGGCCTGTCGCAGAAGAACGGAGCGGTCATGAGTCATGTCCGGCTCGCGCCGCGTGCGGAGGATCTCGCCAGCGTCCGCATCGCCGCCGGTGGCGCCGATCTGATTCTCGGCTGCGACATCGTGGTCGCGACCAGCGTCGCGGCGCTGAGCCGGGCCGAGCGCGGCGTGACGCGCGCGATCGTCAACGCCGACCTGCTGCCGACCGCGAGCTTCGTGATGAATCCCGACCTCGATTTCGAGGCGGGCGCGATGCGTGATGCGCTGAATGAAGCCGTCACCTCGTCCGACCTCGACATCCTCGACGCCACCGGGCTGGCGACTGCGCTGATGGGCGACAGCATCGCCACCAACGCCTTCCTGCTCGGTTTCGCGTTCCAGCGCGGCGCGGTGCCGATGTCGCTGGAGGCGCTGATGAAGGCGATCGAGCTGAATGGCGCCGCGGTCGACATGAACAAGATGGCCTTCTCCTGGGGCCGGCTTGCCGCGCACGACCTGGCGCGCGTCGTCAGCGCCGCGCGTTTCAAGACCTCGAGCGCGGCGCCGGCAAGGCGCACGCTCGACGAGACCATCGCCTTCCGCGCCAAGTTCCTCGCCGATTATCAGGAGGAGGCCTATTCGCAGCGCTACCTCGCCGACGTCGCGCGCGTCCGCGCTGCCGAAACCGCGGCCGCTCCCGGCTCGCACGAACTGACGGAAGCGTTCGCCAAGGGCTTGTTCAAGCTGATGGCCTACAAGGATGAGTACGAGGTCGCCCGGCTCTATACCGATGGCGAATTCGCCAAGGCGTTGAAGGAGCAGTTTGACGGCGAACCCGGGTTGAAGGTGCTGCTCGCCCCGCCGCTGTTCGCGCGCCGCGATAAGGTCACCGGACATCTGCAGAAGCGCGAGTTCGGCCCCTGGGTGTTCAGTGCGTTCAATCTGCTGGCGCGGCTGAAGCGCTTGCGCGGCACCGCGCTCGATATCTTCGGCTACACTGCCGAGCGGCGGATGGAGCAGGCGCTGCCGGGCGAATATTCGGCGATGATCCTCCGCCATCTCGGCAAGAAGCCGCTCGATGTGCCGCGGCTGGCGGCGCTGGCGAAGGCCGCCGAGTTGGTACGCGGCTACGGCCACGTCAAGGAAGCCAACGTCGCGCGCTATCGCCAGGAGTGTCAGCGGCTCGAAGCTGCGCTTCAAGCCCAGGTGGCGCAGGCGGCCGAGTAGGTTCCGATCCAGTCCTTGGGCCGCAGGAAGCAATCTGCGGCCATTCCATCGCCTTCGTTGATCGGTAACCGTGCCCGCAGGATCGGCTGGAATTGTCCGGCCGGCCTCCTACATGTTGGGCATGTTCCATTGGAGTCATTTCGGAGGCGTTCGGTGAGCTCCAGAAATGCAGTTCTGGCCGCCGTTGCCACCGTCGCCCTGGTCCTGAGCGTTCCGGCGATGGCGGACGAGTATCGCCCCGGCGACTATTTCAATCTCGACCTCTCCAAGGCCGTGCTGTCGCCCAAGCGACTCGGCCCGCCGACCGAGTTCGCCCGGGTTCCCGTCGAAGCCGAGAGCGATCACAATGATGCTGCACACGTGGTCGCGGAACCGAAGCCGGTGCAGACGAAAAGGGTCAGGGCGGCGCATGCCGCTCCTTCGCCTGAGCGGTCGGTGCGCACCGAGCGCCGCGTTCCCGCCCGCGCCAAGCTTGCCCGCCGCCACGGCAACCCACTCGACGCCCAGGCCCGCGACACCCGCATCCAGACCTGGCCCTGCCGCTCCGGCGGCATCTGCAACTGGCGCTGACCCGCGCGCCCGGCAAAGTCTTAAGAGCACCACTGGCGTACACATTCTCCGTCATGGCCGGGCTTGACCCGGCCATCCACGAAGCCGCTTGCGTGGCTGCAAGACGTGGATGCCCGGGACCCGGCTACGCCAAGGCTTCGCCGAGCGCTCCGCTGTCAGTCCGGCGAAGCGATAGCGAAGACGGGCAAGCCCGGGCATGACGAGGGTGTTTCCACGAGTCATCCCCCTGTCGTAAAACCGTAAGCCGAGAGTCAAGCAGCGCGGGCAACCTTCGTCGCGATTCGACGGAGATCCTGCCCAATGGCGATCGCGACACGCGCCAGGCGCGGCCTGACCCGGCGCCAGATTCTGATCCGGTCAGGCTCATCAGCCGCACTCGCAAGTCTTGGCACTCTCGCAAAACCCTATCTCAGCCGCGCTGCTGATCGCCCCGAACTTCGATGCGGGATTCAATCGGGCGACGTCTCGGGCGATGCCGCGGTGATCTGGTCGCGCGCCGATCGGGCCGCGCGGTTGCAGGTGGAATGCGCAGCCGACGAGAATTTCAAAACCATCCTTCGCACTGTTGCGACCGACGTGTTGCCTTCGACCGACTTCACCGCAAAGCTCCTGCTCGACGGCCTGCCGCCGGGACAGGACATCTTCTATCGCGTGCGCTTTGAATCGTCCGATGGGCTTGCGGGCGAGGCGAGGACCGGCCGTTTCCGCACGGCGCCGGTGACGCGCCAATCGATCTCCTTCGTCTGGTCCGGCGATACCGTGGGGCAGGGCTGGGGCATCGATCCCTCCCGCGGCGGCCTGCGCAGCTACCGCACCATGCTGGAGAACCGTCCCGACTTCTTCATCCATTCCGGCGACCACATCTATGCCGATTGCCCAGTGCCGTCGGAGTTGCCGTTGCCGGACGGCACGCTCTGGCGCAACATCGTCACCGAGGCGAAGTCGGCCGTTGCCAGGAGCCTCGAGCAGTTTCGCGGCAACTACAAATACAATTGGTATGATGCAAACTTCCGCGCCTTCCATGCGGAGGTGCCGATGTTCGCGCAGTGGGACGACCACGAGGTCGCCGACGACTGGTCGCCGATCGGCACCGTTGATGAGGCCGGCTATGCCGAGGACGGCTCCTCGCGTCTGGTGGCGCGGGCGCGGCGCGCATTTCACGAATTCATGCCGATGCGCCCGGTGTTCGAGCAGGACGGCCGCGTCTATCGCAAGATCGCCTATGGCCCGCTGCTCGACGTGTTCCTGATCGACATGCGCTCTTACCGCGACTCCACCTGGAACAAGGGCGGTGGCAGCGACAGCTTCATCCTCGGCAAGGCACAGTTGGCGTGGCTGAAGCGCGAGCTGGTCGCTTCCAACGCCACCTGGAAGGTGATTGCCGCGGACTTGCCGATCGGCCTCATCAGCCTGGATGCGGTCGCGCTCGGCGACGGCCCGCCGGAGCGGCGCGAGCACGAGATCGCCGATCTCCTGTCCTTCATGAAGCGTGCCGGCATCCGCAACACGATCTGGCTCACCGCCGACATGCATTACACCGCGGCCCATCATTACGATCCGAACCGCGCTGTATTCCCAGATTTCGAGCCGTTCTGGGAATTCGTCTCCGGCCCGCTGCACGCCGGCTCCTGGTCGCCTGGCGTGCTCGACAACACTTTTGGCCCAAAGGCGATGTATCAGAAAGGCTGCAGCGCGGAGCAGGGCGATAACCTCGCCCCATGCTTCGGCCTGCAATTCTTCGGCCGCATCGAGATCGACGGAACGAGCGAGGTAATGACGGTGACGTTGAAGGACGTCGATGATCGCGACCTCTGGTCGGTCGATATCGAGCCGCAGCCGGATGCGCGGCCCGGCGAGATCATGGCCGAGCATATATAAGTTTTCTCTCCGTCTTTCCGGGGCGTCCGAAGGACGAGCTACGATGTGCAATTGCACATCATAGCTCGTCCTTCGGACGCCCCGGAATGACAGGCCAGTCATTGCGAGGAGCATAGCGACGAAGCAATCCATTCCTCCGCTTGCGGCGCTATGGATTGCTTCGCTCCGCTCGCAATGACGATGTGGATGCTTTGGGTGCGACAAATCAACCCGACGGGCAAATCAGTCGAAAGTCTGTCCAGCCCTGCAGCGAAAAACATTCCGCTTTCGCCGTCGGGCAAATCAGTGATTTAACTCCGCGCGTCTCACGGCGAATGAGGGGCGGGTCGCGATCGTCACGAACGTTGCGGTGAGATGCGGTGGACGAGGGTGTCACGACTGACGAGCGTGGCACTCACGGACGGCGAAGTCGTGTGGTCCTGGCGCCCCGACGCTGGCGCTAAGCTTCTTGTGAAGTGACGGTGGCAAAAGAGCCCGGTCACCGGGGAGAGCACGAAGTAAGCCGTAACACCATCGCGCAGGGA
>NZ_JBVAPG010000084.1:0-37300 GCF_055413685.1 Bradyrhizobium sp. LeoA1Lang
CCTCGCGCATCCCATCTTGGCCAGCGATCATCCGATCGCATCAAACAGGCCGGACATATGGATGCAAGCGATCCGATCACCTCAAAAGCTCTTGTGCCACGGGGGCCGTCCACATATGGGTCCCGGCTTTCGCCGGGACGACGCGGTGTTGTTGTGGCGGGCGGCTCATACCCATTGAACAACGCGCGCTCGTCCTCGACCGTCTCGTAGATATAATCCGCCACCGCGCGGATGCGGGCGAGGTCCTTGCTGTCGGCGTGCATCAACAGCCAGAAGGTGCGTGAGATCCGCACCTCGTCCGGCAGCACGGGACGCAATTCCGGATGCGCCGTCGCCATGAAATGCGGCAGCACGGCAATGCCGTACCCGGCGATGGTCGCGTTGAGCTGCGCGATCAGATTGGCGCTGCGGAATTTGGCGGAAATCTTCGGCGAGACCTGCGGCAGATAGTCGAGCTCGGGCGTGAACAGGAGTTCCTCGATATAGCCGACGAAGCGATGCTCCGGCAGGTCGCTCCGCGCGGTGATCTTCGGCGCGCGGTCGAGATAGGCGGGCGCCGCGTAAAGCCCGAGGCTGTAGTCGAGTAATTTGCGCCCGACGATCCTGCCTTCCTTTGGCATCGTCAGGCTGATGGCGATATCGGCCTCGCGCTTCGACAGGCTGAACAATCGCGCGGTCGCCACCAACTGCAGATCGACATCGGGATACCGGTCGGTGAATTTAACCAGGCGCGAGGCCAGGAAGTGGCTGCCGAAGCCGTCGGGCGCGCCGATCCGCACCGTGCCGGTCAGATGCGCGCGCGAGCCGCCGACCGCCTCCTGGTTGGCGACGATGGTCGATTCCATCGCCTCCGCGCTGTCGGCGACGCGCTGGCCGGCTTCGGTCAGGAGGTAGCCGGTCTTGCGGCGGTCGAACAACTTCGCCGAAAGGTGATGCTCCAGCCGGTCGACACGGCGGATCACCGTGGCATGATCGACGCCGAGTTGTTTTGCCGCAGCCGACACCGATCCGCCGCGCACGATGGCGAGCACGAAGCGAAAGTCGTCCCAGTCGATAGCGCCGCCTTGATCCAGCATTTCCGCACATCTATGGTGCAATTTATCGGACTTGAATCCCATAAAATGCGGGTCGATAGGGTTTGTAAAGCGATCTAGGTGCGGATCAGGGGTACGGCCGGGACCAAGGGAGGTTTTCATGCGCTCTATCGGACATTTCATCGGTGGCAAGGAGGTCAAGGGCACCTCGGGCCGGACGGCCGACGTCTTCGAGCCGATGACCGGCGATGTGCAGGCCAAGGTGGCGCTCGCCTCCAAGGCCGAGCTGCGCGCCGCGGTCGAGAATGCCAAGGCGGCGCAGCCCGAATGGGCGGCGACCAACCCGCAGCGGCGCGCCCGCATCATGATGAAGTTCCTGGAACTGGTGCAGCGCGACTACGACAAGCTCGCCGAGCTGCTCGCCCGCGAACACGGCAAGACCGTTCCCGACGCCAAGGGCGACATCCAGCGCGGCCTTGAAGTGGTCGAGTTCGCCTGCGGCATCCCGCATCTGATGAAGGGCGAATATACCGAGGGTGCCGGCCCCGGCATCGACATCTATTCGCTGCGCCAGCCGCTCGGCGTCGTTGCCGGCATCACGCCGTTCAATTTCCCGGCGATGATCCCGATGTGGAAGTTCGCGCCCGCGATCGCCTGCGGCAATGCGTTCATCCTGAAGCCATCCGAACGCGATCCGGGTGTACCGATGATGCTCGCGGAATTGATGATCGAGGCCGGCCTGCCGCCGGGCATCCTCAACGTCGTCAACGGCGACAAGGAAGCGGTCGACGCCATCCTTGACGACCCCGACATCAAGGCGATCGGCTTCGTCGGCTCCTCGCCGATCGCGCAATATATCTATGAGCGCGCGGCCGCGACCGGCAAGCGCTGCCAGTGCTTCGGCGGCGCCAAGAACCACGCCATCGTGATGCCCGACGCCGACATGGACCAGGCGGTCGACGCGCTGATCGGCGCCGGCTACGGCTCGGCCGGCGAGCGCTGCATGGCGGTCTCGGTCGCGGTTCCCGTCGGCAAGACCACCGCCGACCGTCTCATGGAAAAGCTGATCCCGCGCGTGGAAAGCTTGAAGATCGGCACCTCGATCGATCCCTCCGCCGATTACGGCCCGCTGGTGACGCGCGAGGCGGTCGAGAAGGTGAAGGGCTATATCGACATCGGCATCAAGGAAGGCGCGACGCTTGCCGTCGACGGCCGCGGCTTCAAGATGCAGGGCTATGAAAAGGGCTTCTATCTCGGCGGTTCGCTGTTCGACAACGTCACCAAGGACATGCGGATCTACAAGGAAGAGATCTTCGGCCCCGTGCTGTCCGTGGTGCGCGCGCATGATTACAACGAAGCGCTGGCGCTGCCGTCCGATCATGACTACGGCAATGGCGTGGCCATCTTCACGCGCGACGGCGATGCGGCGCGCGATTTCGCCGCCAAGGTGAATGTCGGCATGGTCGGCGTCAACGTGCCGATCCCGGTGCCGATCGCCTATTACACCTTCGGCGGCTGGAAGAAGTCTGGCTTCGGCGACCTCAACCAGCACGGCCCGGATTCGATCCGCTTCTACACCAAGACCAAGACGGTCACCTCGCGCTGGCCGTCGGGCGTCAAGGAAGGTGCGGAGTTCTCGATCCCGACGATGAAGTGACCTCGCGCGAGGCGGGCGCTATGCAGTTCGCTCTGAACGAGGACCAGATAGCCATTCGCGACATGGCGCGGGCGTTTGCGGCGGAGAAGATCGCGCCGCACGCGCTGCGCTGGGACGAGGAGAAGCATTTTCCGGTCGACGTGATGCGCGAGGCGGCGGCCCTCGGCATGGGCGGCATCTACATCAAGGACGATGTCGGCGGCTCAGCGATGACGCGGTTCGACGCGGCGCTGATCTTCGAGGCGCTCGCGACCGGCTGTCCGACAGTGTCGGCTTACATCTCCATCCACAACATGGCGTCCTGGATGATCGATGCCTTCGGCAACGACGCGCAGCGCCAGAAGTGGCTGCCAAAGCTCTGCACCATGGAGCTGTTGGCGAGCTATTGCCTGACCGAGCCGGGCTCGGGTTCGGACGCCGCGGCGCTGCGTACCCGCGCGGTGCGCGACGGCGATCATTATGTGCTGAACGGCCAGAAGCAGTTCATCTCGGGCGCCGGCGGCGGCGATCTCTATGTGGTGATGGTCCGCACCGGCGGCGATGGTCCCGGCGGCATCTCGACATTGGTCATTCCCGCCGACACGTCCGGCCTCTCGCTCGGCGCCAATGAGCGCAAGATGGGCTGGAATGCGCAGCCGACCCGCGCGGTGATCTTCGAGAACGCGCGCGTGCCGGTCGAGAACCGGCTCGGCGAGGAGGGCATCGGCTTCAAGATCGCGATGGCCGGGCTCGACGGCGGCCGGCTCAACATCGCCGCGTGTTCGCTCGGCGGCGCGCAGAGTGCGCTCGACAAGGCGCTCGCCTATATGAAGGACCGCAAGGCGTTCGGAAAGCGGCTCGATGAATTCCAGGCGCTGCAGTTCCGCGTCGCCGACATGGCGACTGAGCTGGAGGCCGCGCGCACCTTCCTCTGGCGCGCCGCCGCCGCGCTCGACCGTAGGGATCCCGAGGCGACCAAGCTTTGCGCGATGGCAAAGCGCTTCGGCACCGATGTCGGTTTTGAAGTCGCCAACCAGGCGCTGCAGCTCCACGGAGGCTACGGTTACCTCAGCGAATATGGCGTCGAGAAAATCGTGCGCGATTTGCGCGTGCACCAGATCCTGGAAGGAACCAACGAGATCATGCGGCTGATCGTGGCGCGGAAGTTGATTGAGGGAGCGCGATGACGGCTGCCGTGCAGGATGAAGGCGACCTGATCGTTCGCCGCGAAGGGGCGGCGGGCGTGATCCGCCTCAACCGTCCCAAGGCGATCAATGCCATGACGCTGGAGATGTCTGAGGGCATCGACGCGGCGCTGGACCAGTTCGAGGCCGATCCTGCTGTTGCCGTCGTGCTGCTGGAAGGCGCCGGCGAACGCGGCCTCTGCGCTGGAGGCGACATCCGCGGGCTCTATGAGAGCTCCAAGGCGGGAGGCGATCTCGGCAAGCGGTTCTGGCACCAGGAATACATCATGAACGCGCGGATCGCGAAATATCCGAAGCCATACGTGGCGTTCATGGATGGTTTGGTGATGGGCGGCGGCGTCGGCCTGTCCGGCCACGGTTCGCACCGTGTCGTCACCGAGCGCACGAAACTGGCGATGCCCGAAGTGGGCCTCGGCTTTTTTCCTGACGTCGGCGGCACTTGGCTGTTGTCGCGTTCACCGGGCGAAGTCGGCGCTTACTTTGGCCTGACCGGGCAGACCATGAACGGGCCCGATGCGATCTATGCGAAATTCGCCGACGCCGAGGTGCCGTCGTCGAAATTGCCCGAATTGCGCGCGGCGCTGACGAAGGTCGGCGCCGGTGTGACACACGCCGAGGTCAGGAAACTGATCGACGGCCTTGCGACCGGAGAGACATCGGGTCCCGCAGCGGCGATGCAGCCCAGGATCGATTCCTGGTTTGCGCATGATCGCATGGCAGACATCATCGCATCGCTGCAGCGCGACGGCTCGGAGTTCGCGCTGTCGACGTTGAAGGTGCTGAACGAGAAGTCGCCGCGCGGCATGGTGGTGACGCTGAAGCTGTTGCGGCTGGCACGCACGTCGTCCTCGCTGGAGGAATGCCTGGTGCGGGAATATCGCGCCGCGCTCGCGGTGTTCGCCAGCGACGATTTTCGCGAGGGCGTGCGCGCCGCCGTGATCGACAAGGACCGCAATCCGAAATGGTCGCCGCCGCGGGTCGAGGACGTGACCGCGGAGATGCTGGCGCCATACTTCGCCGAGATCGGCGCCGACGAATTGATATTCGAAAAATAGAAGACAGGACGGGGAGGACATCGAGATGGCAACGATCGCATTCATTGGTCTCGGCAACATGGGCGGCCCGATGGCTGCCAACCTGGTGAAGGCCGGCCACAAAGTGGTGGCCTTCGACCTAGTCGCGGCGTCGCGCAATCAGGCCCAGAGCGATGGTGCTGCGATTGCGGAAAGCAGCGCGGCCGCGGTGAAGGGCGCCGACATCGTCATCACCATGCTGCCGGCCGGCAAGCACGTGCTGTCGGTGTGGAACGAGGTCCTGCCTGCGGTGACCAAGGGGGCGCTTATCATCGACAGCTCGACCATTGATGTCGAAAGCGCGAGACAGGCGCATGCGCTTGCGGCCAAGCATGGCGTCTTGTCGGTGGATGCACCGGTCTCCGGCGGCACCGGCGGTGCCAAGGCGGCGACGCTCACCTTCATGTGCGGCGGCGAGGAGAAGGCGTTCGCCGCGGCCAAGCCCGTGCTCGAGAACATGGGCAAGAAGATCGTGCATTGTGGCGGCCCCGGCGCAGGGCAGGCGGCCAAGATCTGCAACAACATGATCCTCGGCATTTCCATGATCGGCGTCGGCGAAGCGTTTGTGCTGGCGGAGAAGCTCGGGCTCTCGCATCAGGCGCTGTTCGACGTCGCCTCGACCTCGTCAGGCCAGTGCTGGGCGATTACGAGCTATTGCCCGGTGCCGGGCCCGGTTCCGACCTCGCCCGCCAACAACGACTACAAGCCCGGCTTCGCCGCGAACCTGATGGTGAAGGATCTGACGCTCGCGCAGGACGCCGCCAACACCGCCGGTGCGGTCACGCCGCTCGGCAAGCATGCCCAGGAAATCTATAAGGCGTTCGATGCCTCTGGTAACGGCGGGGTCGACTTTTCCGGAATTATCCAGCACGTTAGGGCGCTCGCCGGAAAATAACTTTGCTCGTAGCCCGGATGGAGCGAAGCGAAATCCGGGACAGCTTCGTCTCCTGGCGCGGCCGGCCCCGGATTGCGCTTCGCTCCATCCGGGCTACGGTCTAGCGACCACGAGGGCGCGGAGGGAATGACCTGATGACGACCTTTCAGGAAGCGCGCGCGTTTCTGCTTCAGCACCGCACAGACTATGAGACCGCGGTAAAGAGCTTCCGCTGGCCCGATCCGGTGCCCTTCAACTGGGCGCTGGATTGGTTCGATGCGGAGCTCGCGCAAAATCCTGACAGCCGCGACCGCGCGGCGTTGTGGATCGTCGATGCCGGCAGCGACCGTGAGACGAAGCTCTCCTTCGCCACGCTGTCGCGCCGCTCCAATCAGGTTGCGAATTTCCTGCGCGCGCAAGGATTGAAGCGCGGCGATCATCTGCTGCTTCTGCTCGGCAATGTCGTGCCGCTGTGGGAGACCATGCTGGCCGCGATGAAGCTCGACGTCGTCGTGATCCCTGCGACCACGCTGCTGACGTCAGACGAATTGCGCGACCGGCTCGACCGCGGCAAGGCGAGGGCGGTGGTCGCCACGCAGGACCATGTCGGAAAATTTGCCGCCCTCGGCAGCGAAAAGCTCGTGCGCATCGTGGTCGGTGCGACGTCGCAGCAAAACGGGTGGCTGCCGTTCGAGCGGGCGGCGGATGCGTCGGAAACCTTCACGCCTGACGGACCGACCAAGGCCGACGATCCGATGCTGCTCTATTTCACTTCGGGCACCACGGCCAAGCCAAAGCTGGTGCGGCACAGCCAGCGCAGCTATCCGGTCGGTCATCTCTCGACCATGTACTGGATCGGCCTGCAGCCGGGCGACGTGCATCTCAATATCTCTTCGCCAGGCTGGGCCAAGCACGCCTGGAGCTGCTTCTTCGCGCCCTGGAATGCCGGCGCCACCGTGTTCGTGGTCAACCAGCCGCGCTTCGACGCCAAGTCGCTGCTTTCAACCATCGGCCGCTGCGGCGTCACTACGCTCTGCGCGCCGCCGACCGTGTGGCGCCTGTTCATCCAGGAGAAGCTGTCGAGCTTCAAGGTGTCGCTCCGCGAAGTCTGCGGCGCCGGCGAGCCGCTCAATCCGGAAGTGATCGATCAGGTGCAGGCGGCCTGGGGCCTGACCATTCGCGACGGCTATGGGCAGACCGAGACCACTGCGCTGGCCGGCAACTCGCCGGGCCAGAAGGTCAAGATCGGCTCGATGGGCCGGCCGCTGCCCGGCTATCGCGTCGAGATCACCGATCTCGACGGCAATCCGACCCGGGAAGGCGAGGTCTCGCTGGTACTCGGTGCCGACAGGCCCGCCGGCCTGATGCAGGGCTATCAGGGCGATGATGGCAAGCTCTCGGGGGCCGACGGCGCGATCTATCGTAGCGGCGATGTCGTGTTCAGCGACGAGGAGGGCTATTTGACCTTCGTCGGCCGCACCGACGATGTGTTCAAGTCATCCGATTACCGCATCAGCCCGTTCGAACTCGAGAGCGTCCTGCTCGAGCATGAGGCGGTCGCGGAGGCCGCCGTCGTGCCGAGCCCCGATCCAATTCGGCTCGCGATCCCGAAGGCCTATGTGCTGCTGGCCGCAGGCGTCGAGCGCACGCCGGAGACGGCGCTGTCGATCTTTGGGCATCTGCACACGCGCCTCGCGCCGTTCAAGCGCATCCGCAAGATCGAGCTCGTCACCGAGCTGCCCAAGACCATCTCCGGAAAAATCCGCCGCGTGCAGTTGCGCCGGCTCGAACATGAGGATAATCGCGAGGACAGTTTGCGTGGCGTCGAGTTCCGCGAGGAAGAATTCCCGGAGCTGCAGCGGGTGCGCAATCCGGGATCGGAGAATTAGCGAATGAACGAAGTCTGGACGAAGCCGCCCGTGTCGCTGGAAACGTATCAGGGCATGGTCGGCAAAGAGATCGGCGTGTCCGCCTGGCACCTAATCGATCAGCAGCGGATCGACACCTATGCGGACGTGATCGAAGATCACCAGTTCATCCATGTCGATCCCGAGCGCGCGAAGGAAACCGCGTTCGGCACCACGATCGCGCACGGTTTCCTGACGATGTCGCTGCTCAGCATCATGTCGTATCAGGTGATGCCGGTGATCCAGGGCACGACGATGGGCGTCAACTACGGCTTCGACAAGCTGCGCTTCATCTCGCCGGTGCGCTCCGGCAAGCGCGTCCGAGGCCGTTTCGTGCTTGCCGAGGCCAAGCTGCGCAAGCCGACCGAGCTGGCGTCGCGCACCAATGTCACCGTCGAGATCGAGGGCGAAGAGAAGCCGGCGCTGGTCGCCGACTGGCTCGCCCTGATCTACTTCGCCTAGAACTCCGGCCGTCATGGCCGGGCTTGACCCGGCCATCCATCGCTGCTCAAAACGCTCTGATTTTTGATGGATGCCCGGGTCAAGCCCGGGCATGACAAACCGGGAACACACTTCATGACAATCAGGTTTGACGGACGCGTCGCCATCGTCACCGGCGCCGGCAATGGTCTCGGACGGGCGCACGCGCTGGGGCTCGCGAGCCGCGGCGCCAAGGTCGTCGTCAACGATTTCGGCGGCGCGCGCGACGGCACCGGCGCCTCGCTGTCGCCGGCGGAGACCGTGGTCGAGGAAATCCGGAAAGCCGGCGGCACCGCGATGGCCGATGGCGCCGACGTCTCGAATTTCGAGCAAGTCACGGCGATGATCGAGCGCGCGACCAAGGAGTGGGGCAGCGTCGACCTGCTTTGCGCCAATGCCGGCATCCTGCGCGACAAGTCGTTCGGCAAGCTCGAGGTCGCGGACTTCCAGAAGGTGCTGGACGTCCATCTCGTCGGCACCTTCTATTGCTGCAAGGCGGCGTGGGCCGGCATGCGCGACCGCAACTACGGCCGCATCGTGCTGACCACCTCGTCCTCGGGTCTGTTCGGCAATTTCGGCCAGGCCAATTACGGCGCCGCCAAGGCCGGCATGGTCGGGCTGATGAACGTGCTCGCCGAGGAAGGCCGCAAGAACAACATCCGCGTCAACACGATTTCGCCGACGGCCGCGACCCGCATGACCGAAGAGCTGCTGCCGCCGCAGGCGCTCGCGCTGATGAAGCCGGAAGCGATCACGCCGGCAGTGGAATATATGCTGAGCGAGGACGCGCCGACCCGCACCATCATGGGCGCCGGCGCCGGCTCGTTTGCAGTGATCAAGATCCTGGAGACCGAAGGCATCAACCTGCCGTCCTCCGAATGGACGCCCGACGCCATCGCCGCGCACTTCGCTGAGATCAGCGACATGTCGAAGGCTAGGGCGTTGCAGGGCGCATTCGAGCAGACGCAGAAATATGTCGCCCAGGCGGCGGCAAGAGCAGGGATCAAGCTCTGACGATGCCGATCGCCGTCGTCGGCGCCGGCCCGGCCGGCCTGATGGCGGCCGAGGTGTTGGCGCAGGCCGGCGCGCTGGTTGCGATCTACGACGCGATGCCGTCGGCGGGACGCAAATTCCTGATGGCCGGCCGCGGCGGGCTCAATCTCACCCACAGCGAGCCGCTGCCAAAATTCCTCGCGCGCTATCGCGAGGCAATGCCGCATCTTAAGGCCGCCATCGAAACGTTCCCGCCGCAAGCGTTGCGCGACTGGAGCGAGGCGCTGGGTCAGCCGACCTTCGTCGGCTCCAGCGGCCGGGTGTTCCCGAAAACGTTCAAGGCCTCGCCGTTGCTGCGCGCCTGGCTGCGCCGGCTCGACGGCGCCGGCGTCCGGCTGCTGCTCCGGCATCGCTGGACCGGGTGGGACAATGACGGCCGCCTGCTGTTTCAAACGCCGGAAGGAGCGCGCGCCGTTGAAGCCCGCGCCACCATCCTGGCGCTCGGCGGCGCGAGCCGGCCGCGGCTTGGATCTGACGGATCCTGGGTGGATGTGCTCGCGGCGAGAGGCGTAAAAGTCTCGCCGCTACGGCCGGCCAATTCCGGCTTCGCCGTCGCCTGGTCGGATATCTTCCGCGATCGCTTCGAGGGCCAGCCGCTCAAAGGCGTCGCGCTGAACTTCGGCAGCCAGCAAGTGCGCGGCGAAGCCATCATCACCCGCACCGGCATCGAGGGTGGGGCCATCTATGCGCTATCGGCCGATCTGCGCGAGACGATCCTCCGCGACGGCGAGGCAACGCTCCATATCGCTTTGCGGCCCGATCTCGGGATCGACGAGCTCGCCACGAAGCTATCGATGCCGAAAGGCAAGCAATCCTTCTCGAACTTCCTGCGCAAAGCTCTGAATCTCGCGCCCATCGCCATCGGCCTGTTGCAGGAAGCGGCAAAAACCTCAGGCTTGTCTCTGCCGTCGCAGTCTCCCGCCGATCTCGCTCGCCTCGTCAACGCCGTGCCGTTGCGTCTTGCCGGCACAGCACCGATCGCCCGCGCGATCTCCGCCGCCGGCGGCATCGCATTCGACGAACTCGACGCCAACTTCATGCTTCGCCGCTTGCCCGACGTCTTCGCCGCCGGCGAGATGCTCGACTGGGAAGCCCCGACCGGCGGCTATCTATTGCAGGCGTCGTTTGCGACCGGTGTCGCCGCGGGGCAGGGCGTGCTGAAGTGGCTCGACGCGTAGGGTGGGCAAAGCGAAGCGTGCCCACCTTCTCTTGTACCGACCGTGAATGGTGGGCACGCTACGCTTTGCCCACCCTACAAGGCTAACTACAAGGCTAACGCTTCACGGATGGCTATGTGCCGTTTGTCCGGCGGCAAATCCTCAACAGCCGGCATATATCGCTCGATATAAAATGAAAGAAAATCTTTCAGCTTCGCATATTCCAATTCAGGGTCGTCTTGCATCCCAACCATCCGTCACTGCCCGCGAGCCCTAGGCGCCGGCTGGTCAACTATGGTCCGGTGAAAACCGGTTCTACCGTGAGAACTTTTAGTTTCCGGTCTTCGTCCAACTGAATTTTTATCGATGCGTCCTTCTGGATCAGAAATCCACCGCCCCAAATGAAATGTATCATCGCATAGACTTCATTGATGTCCTTGATATAGCTATGTTCAATCCTATTCTCCGTGAAATATCTGTCTATTTCCGAAAGTGGTGTTTCGCGGGGCAAATCTATCGTCACCCTCTCGGTGATCTGTTTGAGAGTGAGCCAGTTGTTGAGCCTGTCTGCACGCAAGAACACAACCAGCCCCCAAATGGTACATATGAAAAATATCAATCCGACCGCGGCAACAACTGGTTGGCTGGCTGCAGCGAGCAATCTCTTCATGAGTATGTCTTCGGGATGATTGCTGAACGAGCGTCTTTTTGAAAATACTACCGAGAATTGTATATCTCTTTCGTCCCGCTTAAACAACACCGTCGCTTCAGTACCGCAATGTGTCCCGATCCGGGGGGCGCCTCGGATTGTGAGTACACACCCTAGTTTTCAGTCGGCTTAGCTCAACAGGTAGAGCGCCCGCATCGTAGGTGGGCGGTTGTTGGTCCAACTCCGGCAGCCGGCTCCAAATCAATGCGGGCTGGAGCAGGGGTAACTCGCGAGCTCATAACCGTGAGATCGCCGGTTCGCGGACCCTTGAGGCGGCCCGCGTGGTTCGTCGTGGTCCTTCTGGCTCTGATCTTTATTACGACGCTCTCGAAGAGCTAGCCCACGCTAGTTGCACATAGCCTCGCAATCGCAGCCGAAGGCGCTGTATGACGTCCAGATTTCTTGCGCAGCGCGGCACAGTTTTAACTGCCATCAGTTCGACGGTTGTGCTCTCCTTGGCAGCGCGACCTCTCGCTGACCACTCAGCCCCCAGCCCCGGTCGGCGGAGAGGAAGCGCGCCCCGGCGTTGATCCCACGATCGCGCCGGGGCACGATCGCGCTGGTCGCCTTGGTCGTGAGTTGAGCTGGAGTGGCAGCCATGGTGCAGAACCTCGTAGCCGGATTGGTCGTGGTGGCTTTGATTGTCATGGGCGTGCTTGCCTACGCCCAGAAACATGAAGGGTGCTTGCACGGGCACTCGCTTCAAACCTTCAAGCCCTGTGGATCAGTCAGCGCTGAAATGTAGCGCTGGCCGTGATGCTACGAATGCTTGTCGATTAGCACGAGCCACTTTGCTCGATTGAGAGAGAAAACGACGCCCGCCTACAATGCGGGCGTTCGGATAGCTCATCAGGGCCGACGCCTAAATCCCATTCGGCGTGCAGGCCATCAGCAGCTTGGCCGATTCGAGAAGCTGATGTTGGCTTGAGCCTTTGATTATCCGGCTTAGGTTCGGCAGCACAAAGACGATTTCGTCATCGTCTTGCATGGCATAGTGATTATCGTGCTCTTCTTCGGTGATGATGACGGCACGCCTCAGTGCCATGCCGGTTTCTCGATTAATCAGTTCTGTAGCCTCAGCCACGGCCTGTTTCGTCGGAATGTTGCTGTCGGGGGGGGGCCGGTCCAATATGTGTCCACGGTTGTTCCACACCTCAACGATCACTCTCGGAAGGTCGGTGTCGGGGTAGGAAAGAGTTGGCTGTGTGATGTCTCTATCTTCCGTGCCCCGAGCTGTCTTCACTTTCCTGATGATGGCCACGGTCAATTCCTCCCTAATGAAAAGCATTTTGCAGTAGGGCGCTACGCAGTCGTAGCAATTTATGCCTGCAAGCTAGCGTTGTACATGCGCCAGATTAGCGCGTGAACTAGACAGCGCCTCTGCCATATAGGCGCTGCAGTCGACCGGATGTTCTCCATCGGCTTTTCGTCGCAGACACGCGGAGTGCTGGTTCGTGAGTTGAGGTCGACCAGCGTATCCTGACAGATTCAGGCAAAGATCCAGCTAGCGCAGCTTGCCGCGCGCGGCGACCGGCAGTGTGCCGATGATCTCCTCGCCGCGCACCATTACCACTTCGTCCATCATGTTGACGACGACGCAGACGTGATTGGGCACGATGCGGACGACGTCGCCGACATTGGGCCGCGTGTTGCTGCGGGAGAGATCGAGAAAGCCGTGCTCCTCGGCAAAGCGCGCGATCTTGGCCTCGGGATGTTCGAGGATCAGCCCGTGGCCTTCGAGCCCGCCGGTGTCCGTGGTCAGCGTCTTCGAGCCGGCATCGAGGATGCCGCGATCGGTAGCGGCGCGGCTCACCACCGTCGAATAGATGTGCAGCGCGCAGTCGTCCCAGGTGGCGACGCCGGCGGCGACCTGCATGCGGTCGTTGTAGATGTAGGTGCCGAAGCGATGCTCGGTCGCGCCTTTCAGCTTGCCGAGATTCTTCAGGTTCGGCGTGCCGCCGGTGGACACGATGGCCGCGTCAAGGCCGTGCGCGCGCACGCCGGCTAGCGCCTCGTCGAAGAACTTCTGCGCATCCGCCCAGCCGGTTTCGGTCGGATACAGCATGAAGCCGGCAAATTGCAGCCCCTTGCTGCCGGCGATCTCCCGCGCCAACGCGACCGCCTCAGTCGGCGTCTCGACGCCGGCGCGCTTGCGTCCGGTGTCGCATTCGACCACGACTGACAGCGTGCGGCCCGAGGCAGCCGCGGCCTTCGGGAGGTCGGCGACAACAACCGAATTGTCGGCCGCCACGGTGACGTTTGCCTTGCCCTGCAGCGCGCCGAGCCGCGCCATTTTCTCGTCGCCGAGCAAATTGTAGCTGATCAGGATGTCGGAGATCCCGGCATCCGCCATGATCTCGGCCTCGCCGAGCTTCTGGCAGGTGATGCCCTTGGCGCCGGCCGCGATCTGCATCTGCGCCAGCATCGGGTTCTTGTGCGTCTTGATGTGCGGACGATGCGCCACGCCCGCGGCATCGCACGCCGCCTGGATGCGCGCGATGTTGCGCTCGACGCGGTCCATGTCGATCACGGCGCAGGGCGTGCCATATTCACGGGCGATCTTTGCGGCGAGGGGAGAGGTCATGGATTATGCCTGTTCAATTTCTTCGCGCAAGACTTCGAGCTCGAGCCAACGGTCTTCCGCTGCGGAAAGCTCCTGCTGCGCCTTGGCGATCGCGGCGGAGGCGTCGTCGAATGTCTTGCGATCCTTCGCGTAGAGGTTCGGATCGTCAAGCAGCTTCTGCTGCTTTGCGATCTCCGCGTGCAATCTCTCGATCGTCTTCGGCAGCGTCTCCAGCGCGTGCTTTTCGTTGAAACTCAGCCGCCTTTTTGGTGCGGCCGTCGGCGCCGCAGCCTTCGCTTCCTTTTTCTCCTCGACAACCGCCGTCTTCACCGCCTCGCGCTTCAAATCCGCGCCGCGCTGCGCCAGCATGTCGGTGTAGCCGCCCGCATATTCGATCCAGCGTCCGTCGCCCTCGGGCACGATCACCGACGTCACCACGCGATCGAGGAAATCGCGATCGTGGCTGATCAGGATCACCGTGCCCTCGTAATCGCCGAGCATCTCCTCGAGCACGTCGAGGGTGTCGAGATCGAGGTCGTTGGTCGGTTCGTCCAGCACCAGGAGGTTCGAGGGTTTTGCAAGCGCGCGCGCCAGCATCAGCCGGCCGCGCTCGCCACCGGACAGAACCTCCAGCGGCGTGCGGATCTGCTCCTGCGAGAACAGGAAATCCTTCATGTAGCTGACAACATGTTTCGGCTTGCCGCCGACCATCACATGGTCGCCACGGCCGCCGGTCAGGGCTTCCGACAGCGTCGATTTCGGGTCGAGGCTTTCGCGATGCTGGTCCAGCGTCGCCATCTCCAGGTTGACGCCGAGCCGCACACTGCCGCTGTCGGGCGCGTCCGCGCCGGTCAACAGGTTGACCAGCGTGGTCTTGCCGGCGCCGTTCGGGCCGACCACGCCGATGCGGTCGCCGCGCTGGATGCGGATCGAGAAATCCTCCACGATCCTGCGGTCACCGAATGCCTTGGCGATGTTCTTCGCCTCGATCACCAGCCGTCCGGATTTCTCTGCCTCCGCAGCAGCGAGATTGGCGCTGCCCGCAGTGCCGCGATAATTCCGCCGCTGCGAACGCAGCGCATGCAGATTGGCAAGCCGCTTGACGTTGCGCTTGCGCCGTCCCGAGACGCCGTAGCGCAGCCAGTGCTCCTCGTTGACGATCTTGCGGTCGAGCTTGTGCTGATCGCGCTCTTCTTCCGCCAGCACCTCGTCGCGCCAGGCCTCGAACGCACCGAAGCCGCGGTCGATCTGCCGGATCTCGCCGCGGTCGAGCCAGGCGGTCGCGCGCGACAGATTGGTGAGGAAGCGGCGGTCGTGGCTGATCAGGACCAGCGCGCTGCGCCGGCTCTGCAATTCGCTCTCCAGCCATTCGATGGTCGGCAGATCGAGATGGTTGGTCGGCTCGTCCAGCAGCAGAATGTCGGGCGAGGGCGCCAGCACCCGCGCCAGCGCTGCGCGGCGTGCTTCGCCGCCGGAGAGATGGGCGGGATCTTCGTCGCCGTGCAGTCCGAGCTGCTCGATCAGATAACGCGCCTGATAATGGTCATCGCCCGGCCCGAGCCCGGCTTCCACATAGGCGAGCGTGGTGGCGTGATCGCCAAAATCCGGCTCCTGCGGCAGATAGCGGATGGTCGCGCCCGGCTGCACGAAACGGCTGCCGGCGTCAGGCTCGACAAGTCCGGCCGCGATCTTGAGCAGGGTCGATTTGCCGGAGCCGTTGCGCCCGATCAGGCACACGCGCTCTTCGGCCGAGACCGACAGCTCGACGCCCGTCAATAGCGGCGTGCCGCCGAACGTCAGCCTGATATCCTTGAGCTGGATGAGAGGAGGCGCCATCAGCCTTGTCCTGGTGCGGTCTGCTCAGTGCGGCGGCGCTGGATGCGGCGGATCGCGGTGTCGAGCGCCGAGAGGAATGCCGAGCGGTCGCGCGGCGAGAATGATCGTGGCCCGCCGGTGACCTCGCCCGACGAGCGCAGGTCGGTCATCAAATTGCGCATCGCCAGCGTCATGCCGATCGATTGCTCCGTGAACGGTTTGCCGTTCGGAGCAATCACGTCCGCGCCCGCCTTCACGCAGCGGCTTGCCAGCGGAATGTCGGCGGTGATGACGATGTCGCCATCTCCGGCGCGCTCGGCGATCCAGTTATCAGCAGCATCCATGCCGGAACCGGCGGCGACGCGTTCGATCAGCGGGTCCTGCGGCACACGGATGAAATTGCCCGCGACCACGCTGACGGGCAGCCCGTGGCGGAGCGCGACACGATAGATCTCGTCCTTCACCGGACAGGCGTCGGCATCGACATAGATGCGGGTGGGGTTTTCAGTTGGCATCACGGCTTGGCGGCTCATTCGTGGGCCGCATGTAACCCATCGGGCGGAAAATTGCGAGGCCGCGCGCAGGCTTGCCACGGACGGTTGATGGCGTACGATCCTGTCAGAAAACAACCGAAAATAAGGGGAACCCCATGAGCAATCCTCAAACCCACCGCGTCTCGGCCTATAACACCTCGAAAGAGTCCGAGAACAAGATCCATGACGACACGGTAGCGCGGCGGTACGGCTTCTCGGGCGGGCTGGTCCCCGGCGTCGACGTGATGGCCTATATGATGCACCTGCCGGTTGCGAAATGGGGCCGCGAATTCCTCGAGCGCGGCTTGATTGACGCGCGTTTCGTTAAGCCGGTCTATGACGGCGAACAGGCCGAGGTGAGGGGCGAGGAGCGCGACGGCGCGCTGGCGATCGAGGTGTTCAGCCGCGGACAGCTTTGCGCCACCGGCAGCGCGTCGCTACCGACTGCGGCGCCCGCTGTTTCGATCAAGGATTACACCGAGGTCCCCGCGGTCGCCGAGCGCAAGCCGGTGAACGTATCATCCTACGAAGTCGGCAAATGGCTCGGCACCCGCCCGTACGTCTGGGCCGGGGACGCCGGGACGGGATATCTCGCCGATATCAGGGAGACGGACACGATCTACACGCGCGAAAATCTCGGCCATCCCGGCATGCTGCAGAAAGTGATGAACAAGTTGCTCGTCGACAACGCCATCCTCGGCCCCTGGATTCACGTCGGCAGCCGGATGCAGCTCCTCTCGGCCGCGAAGACCGGCGACGAGCTGACGGCCCGCGCGCGCGTCACCGCCAATTACGACAAGAAGGGCCACCGCTTCGTCGAACTCGACGCGATCGTGGTCGCCAACGGCACCACGCCGCTCGCGCATTGCTGGCACATCGCGATCTACCAGCCACGCGAGCAAGCCGCGGCGTAGCCTCTTCGCCTCTCTCTACGGGAGATCCGTAGCCCGGGTGGAGCGCAGCGTAACCCGGGGCCGCTCGCCAACGCTGGTGCAGAAGTCCCGGGTTGCGCTGCGCTCCACCCGGGCTACGAGCTCCCTTCGCCTCTCCTCGGCGGGCGGCCTACGCCGCCTTCGCCTTCTTCGCGTCCTGGATTGCGCGCCACACTTTTTCCGGCGTCAACGGCATGTTGATGTGCTTGATGCCGTATTCCGACAGCGCATCGACCACCGCATTCACCACCGTCGCGAGGCTGCCGGCGCATCCCGCTTCGCCGCAGCCTTTGGTGCCGAGCGGATTCGACTTTGCTGGCGAGGGGTGATCGCCGACTGCTATGGGCGGAATGTCCTCGGCGCGCGGCAGCGCATAGTCCATGAACGAGCCGGTGATCGGCTGGCCGGAGGCATCGTAGTTGACCTCTTCCATCAGCACCTGGCCGATGCCCTGCGCGACGCCGCCGTGCAACTGGCCCGCGACGATCATCGGATTGACGATGGTGCCGAAATCGTTGACGCCGGTGTAGCGCACGATCCTGATCACGCCGGTGTCCGGGTCGATCTCGACCTCCGCGACATGGCAGCCATTGGGGAAGGTCGACGGCGTCTCCTTGGTGGCGTGGTCGACGTCAAGCGTATCAGGCCCGCCCTCGGCAATCTGGCCCTCGCGCATCCGCTGCGCGAGCTCCATGATGCCGATCGAGCGGTCAGTGCCGGCGATGGTGAAACGGCCGTCGGCAAATTCGATGTCGGTTTCGGAGGCTTCCATCACATGCCCGGCCGCTTTCTTGCCCTTCTCGACGACGAGCGCGGAAGCTTCGACGATGGCCTGGCCGGTCGCGGTGATCGAGCGCGAGCCGCCAGTGCCGTTGCCGAACCGCACCAGATCGCTGTCGCCTTGCTCCAGCTTGATCTTGTCGAAGGGCACGCCGAGCTGGTCGGACAGCACCTGCGCGAATGGCGTCGCGTGGCCCTGGCCGTAGTCGAGCGTGCCGGTGGTCAGCGTCACCGATCCGTCCGGATCGAACGTGATCTTGCCGAGTTCGCCGCTCGGCGGCGCGGTGACCTCGAGATAGGAACCGACCGCGATGCCGCGCAACTTGCCGTCCTTCTTGCTCTCCCGCTTGCGCTTGCCGAAATTCTCGTAGTCCGAAATCTCCAGCGCCTTCTCGAACACACCCTGGAAATCGCCGCTGTCATAGGTGACGCCGGACGCGGCCGGGAAGGGCAGTTGTGACGGCTTGATGAAATTGCGCTTCCGTAAAGTGAGCCGGTTGATGCCCATCTCGTCGGCGGCCTTATCGATCAGCCGCTCCATATAGTAATTGGCCTCGGGCCGGCCGGCGCCGCGATAGGCGCCCATCAGCGTGGTGTTGGTCAGCACTGTCTTGATGTCGACGCCGAGCAGCGGCGTGCGATAGACGCTTGCGAGATTCTTGCCGGTGTTGAGCGACAGCGGCCCGGGCGCGACGCCGGTGATGTAGGCGCCGAGATTGCCATAGCCGGAAAGCCGCACCGCCAGGAACCTGCCATCGGCATCGAGCGCGAGCTCGGCGTGAATGAGCTGGGCGCGACCCTGGCTGTCCGACAGGAAGCTGGTCGAGCGCTCGTCGGTCCATTTCACGGGACGCCCGAGCGCCTTCGCCGCATGCGCGATGCAGGTATATTCGGGATAGTTGAGGTTCTTCATGCCGAAGGAGCCGCCGACATTGGCGGTAAGGATCCGCACCTTCTCCGCCGGCACGTTGAGGATTTTTGCCAGGGTCGCCTTGTTGCCGGAAACGCCCTGCGTCGGCACCTGCAGCGTATAGCGCTCGGTCGTCTTGTCGTAGGCCGCAAGCGCCACGCGCGGCTCCATCGAGACCACAGCGACGCGGGTGTTGACGATGTCAAGCTTGGTCACATGCGCGGCGCCGGCGAAGGCGGCATTGATCTTGTCGGTGTCGCCATAGTGGTAGTCGAGCGCGACATTGTTCGGGATGTGGTCGTAGAGCTGCGGCGCGCCGGGCTCGGCGGCCTCGGCGGCATCCGTCACCGCCGGCAGCGATTCGATATCGAGCTCGACGGCTTCGGCCGCATCGCGCGCCTGCGCCGCCGTTTCCGCCACCACGAAGGCGACGGGGTCGCCGACGAAGCGGACCTTGTCGGTCGGCAGCGGCAGGCGGTTGGTCTGCAGCAGTGGGGAGCCATCCCGGCTTTTCAGCGGCATGCCACAGGTGAAGGGGTTGTAGTTGGCGGCCGCGAGGTCGGCCCCGGTCCACACCCCGAGCACGCCCGGCATCGCCCGGGCCGCCGAGGTGTCGATCCCCTTGATGACGCCGTGGGCGTGGGAGGAGCGCACCATCCAGCAATAGGCCTGGCCGGGCAGGGAGAAATCGTCGGTGTATTTGCCCTTGCCGCGCACCAGCGTGTCGTCCTCCTTGCGGCGGACCGGTTGCCCGACACCGTATTTTTGCAGTGCGATGGCGTTTTCGAGGGCGGCGGGAGATGTGTGATCTTGCATGGTAAATAACCTGAAATGCCGCGATTTGGAGCAATTTCGCAGTGTTTCGACCAGATAACGTAGGGTGAGTTCAGCGACAACGCCCGATTAGGCATGTCCCGTGTGATGATTTGTTGCGTAGGCCTTTGGCGCTGCTAAAGTTTCCGTGAAGGGAAATTCTTCGGCGGGCGCCTGCGCCGGCGGAAAGACAGTGTTGATGAAGGATGACACGCGGCCTTGCGTCGGCCTTGCGGCCCGCGAGAGCCCGTCAGGGTTGGCTACGGCGGCCGTCGAAAGCGGCGTTTACGCCGCGCTCGACCTTGGCACCAACAACTGCAGGCTCCTGATCGCCTGTCCCACCGGGGACGGGTTCCGCGTGGTCGACTCCTTTTCGCGAATCATCCGGCTTGGCGAGGGCATTTCGGCGACCGGTTCCATCAGCGACGCCGCGATCGAACGCGCGATCGCCGCGCTCTCGATCTGCAGCGACAAGATCCGGTACCGCAGGGCCCGCCGGCTGCGGCTGATAGCGACCGAGGCCTGCCGTGCCGCCGCCAATGCCGACAGTTTCCGCGCCCGCGTCGCCGCGGAGACCGGCATCAAGCTCGAGGTGATCGACCGCGAGACCGAGGCGACGCTGGCCGTGATCGGCTGCTCGCCGCTGCTCGACCGAAGGGGCCGCGGCGCGATCCTGTTCGACATCGGCGGCGGCTCGACCGAATTGGTGCGGATCGAGCGCGATCCGGCAAGGCCGGATGCAGCGCCCTGGATCAAGTCCTGGATGTCGATCCCGTTCGGCGTGGTCAGCCTTGCCGAGCAATTCGGCGGTCGCGATGTCACAAAAGAGTTGTATTTGCGGATGGTCGCCGAGGTCGCGCAATATGTCGCCCCGTTCGCGGCCGAGCACGGCACGGATTTGCGCGACATGCATCTGCTGGGCACATCAGGCACGGTCACGACGCTTGCCGGCGTATTCCTCAACCTGCCGCGCTACGATCGCCGCCGCATCGACGGCATCTGGATGAACGATGCCGACGTGACCGCGACGATTCAAAAGCTGCTCGGCATGAGCTATGAGGAGCGCATCAACAATAGCTGCATCAGCATCGAGCGCGCCGACCTCGTGCTCGCGGGCTGCGCGATCCTCGATGCCGTCAGGAACGCATTCCCGCTGCCGCGGCTCAGGGTCGCCGATCGCGGCCTGCGCGAGGGCATGCTGGTCGAGATGATGCGCGAGGACGGCGCGCTGAAGGCGTGCCTGCACGTGCCGTAGCGAGCATGATCCGGAAAAGTGGGAACCGGTTTTCCGATAAGATCATGCTCCAACAAAAGAGAGGGAGATTATGATCCGATCAAATTGATCGGATCATAATCCAAAGATACTTTATGGCGAAAGATTCGACCGGCCGGCTCCACGTCACGGTCAAGAGCGGCGGCAAGCGGAAATTGTCCTCGAAGCTGTGGCTGGAGCGGCAACTCAACGATCCCTATGTCGCGAAGGCCAAGGCGCAGGGCTACCGCTCGCGCGCGGCCTTCAAGCTGACCGAGATCGACGACAAATATCGGCTGCTCAAGCCGGGCATGACCGTCGTCGACCTGGGCGCCGCGCCCGGCGGCTGGAGCCAGGTCGCGGCCAAGCGCGTCGGCGCTGTCGACGGCAAGGGCAAGGTGATCGCAATCGACCTGTTGGAAATGGGTGAGATCCCCGGCGTCACCTTCGCGCAGCTCGATTTCCTCGACCATGACGCGCCGGACAAGCTGATCGCGATGATGGGCGGCCGCGCCGACTTCGTAATGTCCGACATGGCCGCCAACACCACCGGGCACCGCAAGACCGACCAGCTTCGCATTGTCGGCCTCGTCGAGACCGCCGCGGCCTTCGCCTGCGACGTGCTCAGCCCCGGCGGCGCGTTCCTCGCAAAAGTCTTTCAGAGCGGCGCCGATGCGGAGCTATTGGCGCAATTGAAGCGCGACTTCGCAACCGTGCGTCACGTGAAACCCGCCGCCAGCCGCCAGGATTCCTCCGAACGTTACGTGCTCGCGACAGGGTTCCGCGGCGGCGTCACCAAGAGCGAGGGGCGCTCATGACGAATCGCGTCAGGCTCGCTGGTCCGCTCGCTGCGGCAGGAGAAAAACCAGCGCCGCGATGGCGGCTGCGAGGGCGCCTGAAGCCGCATATCGGCTGAGAGCCAAGCCGCCGTGATCGAGGGGCTTGTCCAGGAAATCGCCCACGGTCGCTCCAAGAGGCCGGGTCAGCACGAAGGCGACCCAGAAGAGAAGCGTCCTGGACAGATTGGTCCAAAGGTATGCGCCAGCGACGATGGCGATGCCTGCTGCGAAGACCAGGGCTCCGCCGCGATAGCCAAGCCCGGTCGAGTCGGCCATCCAGTCTCCGAGCGCCGTTCCGAGCGTTTGCGAAAACAGGATCGTGACCCAATAGAAGGCTTCCGCCGCCTTGTTGTCGATCGATGCAATCGAGACCGACCCCATCGTTCGATGCCAGACCGCGAGCGATGCGACGAGCAGTGCCGCGAGCAGGGAGGAGCCGCCGAGATAGCCGATCCCGAGTGACCGGTCCACGAAGTCTGCCAGCGTCGTGCCGACGGTGGTCGTTGCGATGATGACCGTCCAATACAGGAACGGATGGAATCGCTTCGCTGCGATCTGGGCGGCGACCACCACGGCAAAGATGATGGCGAAAATCGCCGTACCAACCAGATAGCCGAGACCCATCGACATCGTCACGGCATCGCCGCCGGTTTCGCCCAGCGTCGTGGCCAAGATCTTGACGATCCAAAAGCCCAACGAAATGGCCGGCACCTTGCCGGCGTCGTCGACGCCGCCGTTCTCGTTGATGAATTCCATAGGCTCTTCACTCCGGAGATTGAGGGGATCGAATGGAGGCACTTCTAGGCCTCTAGGCCTTCATCGAATCCATCACAGCCAGCAGCTCGGCGAGGGCCTTCTTGCATTTGGCGGCATCGGGAGTGCTTTCGCGGACGGCTTCGAGCGCGCGATCGATAGCCTTGTCGACCGTGTGCCAATCGGCGGCGGCCCGTGGTTTCAATCCGGCCTCCACCTCATCCCACTTTGTCTCGAGGTCCTTGATCCGCGCCTTGGCGCCCGGAAAATCGCCCTCGTCGACCAGGGCGGCGACGTCGATGACAATGCTGCGGAACGGGCTCAGGTCTCCGAGCTTCGACGCGGCGGCTTCGGCGCGTGGCCATAAGGACACGCCTCCATTGGCGTTGGGGACCGACTGAGCGGCAACGACCGCAAGAAGCCCGGCGGCGAGGGTAAGAATCTTCCTTTTCATCATGCTCTCCATGGTTAACTGGCACGGACCTTGGTCGATCTCATTCGCCAAGGTAGGCCGCGGCCTTGTGGGTGCGGCCGTCTTCGAAGGAAATCCAGGCAACCAGAGCCACGATCACCGCGAGGAAGACGAGGCTGGTGTGGGTCGTGCCGAAGCCGAGACCGCCATATTCGCGTGCCTGCGACAGCAGGTCTCCGAACGACGCGCCCAGTGGACGTGTCAGGATGTACGCCAGCCAGAACGTCAGCACGGCGTTGGTGCCGAGGGCATAGGCCGCCGCGATCGATGCGATCAGAGCCGCGAACGCCACGACGCCGACGTTGAACCCGAGGCCCAGGGCTTCCGTCGCAAGATCGCCCGCCGCTGTCCCGAGCGCGAAGGTGGACAGAATCGCAGCCCAGTAGAAAAGCTCGCGGCGCGTGGTCACGATGGTTTGGATCGACAGCGTCCGCTCCACGGCGTACCAGACGGCGAATATGGCGGCGAGGATGAGGGCGAAGACCGCCGTGCTGACGTAAAGGCTTATCTCCAGCCTGTCCGTCAATGCATCGGTGATCTGGGTGCCGACGACGCTGACCAGCACCACTGTCAGCCAGTATATCCAGGGTATGTAGCGCTGCATGCGCAACTGCGCGATCAACGCCACGATGAGGAAGCTAGCCATCAGGAGCCCGGTTACGGTGGCCCCGAGACCCACATGCACGGCAAGGTAGTCCGCGCCCGTCTCGCCGACTGTCGTTGACATGATCTTGATCACCCAGAAGATTAGCGTGACTCCGGGGACCTTGTTCAGCATCGGCGCGCCAGTGCGTTCAGGATGGGACACTTTGCGGAACTCCAATCGGGGATGTCTTGCGGTGTTGCCGAATTTCGAATGGAGCGTGCCTGTCCCAACTTAGCTCCGACTTAGGGGCGCGATCGTGCCGAAGGATGAACGGGAGTAGAGCTAAGTATCGGCTAAGTCGGAGCTGTCATGCTTCCCGGGGAGGCCCAGACCCGACAGGAGAACCAGAGGGAAGATGATGTCCCGTTCACGGACCGTAGCCTGCTCGCTGGCCACTGGCATTGCGACGGCCGAGACTCCCGGCGCAGCCGCGAACGATGCCGGTCCGCCGGCTCCATAGCGGGTGCCGACTGTCATGCGAGTGCTGCTGGTCGAAGACGACAAAATGATCGGCGCGGCCGTTCTGGAGGCGCTGAAGGATGCCGCCTACGCCGTCGATTGGGTCAGGAACGGCGATCTCGCCATCGAGGCGATCCACAGCGAGACCTACGATATCGCGCTGCTCGATCTTGGCCTGCCCCTCGTCGATGGCCTCGATGTTCTAAAACGAGTCCGCGCGGAACGCGCGCGCCTTCCGATCATCGTACTGACGGCGCGCGACGCCTTGAGCGATCGCGTGGCTGGTCTCGACCTTGGTGCCGACGACTACTTGGTCAAGCCATTCGAGATCGGGGAATTGCTGGCGCGCATGCGCGCTGTACTGCGGCGCGAAGGCAGCGGTACGCCGCCGGTTCTCACCAACGGCCGGCTTTGGCTTGATCCAGCCACGCGCGAGGCGACCTTCTTGGGTGAGCAAGCGGTACTGAGCGCACGCGAATTCGCTCTGGTTCAGGCGCTGCTGATGCGGCCTGGTGCGATCCTGTCCCGCAGCGAACTCGAGCGCCAGATCTACGGCTGGACCGAGGAAGTCGAAAGCAATGCTGTCGAATTCCTTATTCACGCGGTGCGCAAGAAGCTGGGTGCCATTGCGATCAGGAACGTTCGCGGCGTCGGGTGGATGGTGGATCGTCCCACATGCTGAAATCGTTGCGCGCACGTCTGTTCGTCGGCCTCACGGCGATTATCGTGCTGACGGGAGTGATCGGAGGCACCTTCGCTTATCTATGGGCCTACAGCGAAGCCATCGAAATGCAGGACTCGGTCCTGATCCAGGTCGGCACGTTCGCGCTGAACGCTTCGGTCAGGGAAAGCCAGCCCGTCAACGGTGTCGACGCGGAGGCCGAGGTTGCGGTCATCGAACTGGGAACGTCGCCGCGCGGCTCGGCCGACGACCGTAATCTCTGGACGCTGCCGGACGGATTGCACAACGGCGTCTATAGAGTGCAGCCGATTCGCCTGTTGCTGCGCACGCGCACCGACGGCAGCCGATTCGCGGTGACGCAGCGCACGGAGATCCGCACCGAGATCGCAGACGACATGGCGTTGCGGACATTGCTGCCGATTGTCGCGCTGGTTCCATGTCTTCTGCTGGTGACAGCATTGGTGATCGCAAGTTCGTTCCGACCGATGGTCAAGCTGGCTCATGATCTCGATGCGAGAAGGGGCGACGACATCCATGAATTGAAGGCGGCGGGAATGCCGAGCGAGTTACATCCGTTTCTCGTGTCGATTAACGGATTGTTGGATCGCATGCGCGGCATGATGGAGCAACAGCGGCGGTTTATCGCAGACGCGGCCCACGAACTCCGGACGCCGATTACGGCGCTGAGCCTTCAGGCCGAAAATCTGGATCCGCGCGAAATGCCGCCCCAGGCGCGCGAGCGTCTCAACGCGTTGAAGAGCGGCATGCGGCGAACCAAGCATCTGCTCGAGCAACTCTTGGCACTTGCGCGCCAGGATGCCGTGCAAGCCACGGTTTGGGAGACCGTCTCTCTCGACGAGATAGCGAAGGAAGTCGTCGCCGATCTTCTGCCGGAAGCCGCCGCGCGAGACATAGATTTGGGCTTTAGGATCGCCGAGACTGTTGCGGTCAGCGGTGATGCGCTGTCGCTTGCCTCGGCCGTGCGCAATCTCGTCGAAAACGCGGTCAAGTTCACGCCCGATGGCGGAAGCGTCGACCTTGGGGTATATCGTGAAGGCGAGATGGCGGTCCTGCAGATCGAGGACACCGGGCCGGGGATTCCACCGAGCGATCTCGACCGGATATTCGAGCCGTTCTTTCGAGGTGAGCGGCCGACGGGGGAGGGATCCGGGCTTGGATCATCGATCGTGAAACGGATCATCGATCGTTGCGGTGGCTCGATCGCGTTCGAAAACGTCAACGGGACCGGCCGATCGGGCCTTCGCGCGACCATCAAGATGCCGTGCAAGAGCAACCCATAGTTTTGGGGTTTAGCCTGCCCCCAATGCGACCGCGATATTGTAGGTCGCAAAGCTCGCCAGATACGCCAGTGTGAGCATGTAGAAGAAGGTGACCGCCATCCATCGCCAGCCGCCGGTCTCGCGGCGGATCACCGCGAGCGTCGAGGCGCATTGTGGGGCGAAGATGTACCACACGAGCAGGGATAAAGCGGTGGCGAGGCTCCATTTGGTGGCGAGCACATGGCCGATCTGGTCGGCGGCTTCCTTGCCACCCTCGATGGCGTAGACGGTGCCAAGCGCTGCCACCGCGACCTCGCGGGCGGCCATGCCGGGGATCAGCGCCACCGCGATCTGCCAGTTGAAACCGAGCGGCGCCAGCAGTGGCTCGATCGCCTTGCCGATGATCGCGGCGAGGCTGTAGTCGATGGCGGGATCTTGGGCACCGGTCGGCGCGGTCGGGAACGATGCCAGGAACCAGATCAGCACCATCATCGAGAAGATCGTCGTGCCGGCCCGCTGCAGGAACATCTTCGCCCGCGTGTAGACGCCGATGGCGATGCTCTTCAGCCGCGGCAGTTTGTAGTCGGGCAATTCCAGCATGAACGGCGCAGGGGCGTAATCGCGCAGCATGAAGAATTTGACCAGGAACGAGACGCCGAGCGCGCTGGTGATTCCAGCCGCATAGAGGCCGAACAGGACGAGGCCACGCAGGTTGAACCAGCCCCACACATCGCGGTCCGGAATGAACGCCGAGATGATCAGCGTGTACACGGGAATGCGTGCCGAACACGTCATCAGCGGCGCGATCAGGATGGTTGTCAGGCGGTCGCGCCGGTTGTCGATCACGCGCGTCGCCATGATGCCGGGGATCGCGCACGCAAAGCTCGACAGCAGCGGAATGAAGGCGCGGCCGTGCAGGCCGGCGCCGCCCATGATGCGGTCCATCAGGAACGCCGCGCGGGCCATGTAGCCGAAATCTTCCAGCAGCAGGATGAACAGGAAGATGATGATGATCTGCGGCAGGAACACGATGACGCTGCCGACGCCGGAGATGACGCCGTTCTGCAGGAAGCTCTGCAGCAGCCCTTCCGGCAGCGTGTCATGCACGAACTGGCCGAGCGCGTCGAAGGCCGAGGACAACAGCTCCATCAGCGGCTGTGCCCAGGCGAACACGGCCTGGAACATCAGGAACAGGATCAGCGCGAGGATGAAAAGTCCCGCCACCGGATGCAGCACCACCGCGTCGATCCGGGCGGTCCAGGTGTCGGGCTTGGCCGGTAGCGAGACGGCGGAGGCGATGATGCGGTCGGCCTCGCGCTGGGTGGCGCGCAACTGGGAGGCGGTGAGGGGCTGCCATCGATTCGGCCCGACGGGTGATTGCTCTTGCGCCGCGATCTCGTCGGTTCGACGCAACAGTTCCGCGATCCCGCCTTTGCGAACTGCGATCGACGTCACGACGGGCACGCCGAGCGCCTCGGACAATTTCGGCACGTCCACGCTCACACCGCGGCGGGCCGCAATGTCGAACATGTTGAGCACCAGCATCATCGGCCGGCCGGTGTTCTTCAGCTCCAGCAGCAGGCGGATCGTCAGCCGCAGGTTGGTCGCGTCCGCGACACAGAGGATGAGGTCGGGCACGGCCTCGCCAGGGGTGCGGCCGAGCACCATGTCGCGGGTGATTTCCTCGTCCGGGCTGCGCCCGCGCAGCGAATAGGTGCCGGGCAGGTCCACCAGCGAAACCTGCCGTCCGGCGGGGGTGACGAAAAACCCTTCCTTGCGCTCGACGGTCACGCCCGGATAGTTCGCGACCTTCTGGCGGCTGCCGGTCAGCGCATTGAAAAGCGAGGTCTTGCCGCTGTTGGGCGTGCCAACCAGCGCGAGATGCAGCAGTGGGGCTTCCATCGCGTTACCGCTCGCTCCATCAGGCGACGATGATCGCCATGGCCTCGCGCCGGCGCAGGGCGATCGTGACGTTTTCGACCCTGACCGCGATCGGGTCGCGTCCAACGATCCCCTCGTGCAGCACCTCGACCCGGGCGCCCTCGACGAAACCGAGCTCGATCAACCGGCTCTCGAGTTCGTGGCCGGCGAGCGCTGAAGCTGCCTCAGCTACGGCCAGATGCTGGATCACGCCCGAATATCCCCGCTTGGCCAGTCCCAACGGCTGAGATGTTCGGATATCGGTTTGTTCGCTCATCACACGTGTTTTTCAGCCGGGCGCGAAACGGTCAAGCGCTGCGACCAACACGAAGCTGGGATTTAGAACGATTACAAGTTGGTGACGCGGGCGCTATCCCAATCGCTGATCCCGCGCGTCCTGCGTTCCTTCGGTTGCGGCCTTCACGGCGGCGGTGGCCGCGCCCTTGCGGCTGGAGATCTCGACCGCCTTGCGGCCGGAGATCTCGTGGCCGGCATCATCGGGCATCTGCCAGAAGAACCAGGCTGATGCCGCGGAGATGACTGCAACCACCAGGAAGGCTGGTGCGAACATGGTCGCGCTTAAGTCGCTCGCACCGTGCAGCAACATCGTCGTCTCCACCGAGAACGCGCCGACCGCGACGCCGGCGGAGATCGCAAGCTGCTGGTTGACGCTGACCAGCGTTGTGGCGCGGCTCATCTGCGCCGGCTCGACCTCGGCATAGGCGACCGTGTTGATCGCGGTGAACTGCAGCGAGCGGAAGAAGCCGCCGACCACCAGGATGATCATGATCAAGAGCAGCGGGGTCGTCGATGTGAACAGCGCGCAGGCGGCAAGGAAGAGCGAGCTCACCACAGCATTCACCGTCATCAGGTTGCGGAAGCCGAAGCTGCGGATGATGCGTGCGGCAAGCGTCTTCATGCCCATGGCGCCGACGGCGGACGCGAAGGTGACGAGGCCGGACTGGAACGGCGACAGCCCGAAGCCGACCTGCATCAGCAACGGCAGCAGGAACGGCAGAGCGCCGACGCCGAGGCGGAACATGAAGCCGCCGATGATGCTGGCGCGCAGTGTCGACAGGTTCAGCAGGGAGAAATCCAGCACCGGCGATCCGGTCCGTCGCGCGTGGATGACGTAAAGCGTCATCGAGATCGAGCCGACCGCGATCAGCGAGGCGACAACCGTCCATGGCAAAAGATTGAGGCCGGCGACCGAAAGGCCGAAGGCGATACCGGCAAGGCCGATGCCGGCGAGCACGAGGCCGTAGAGGTCGAACGGCTCCGGGTTCTCGCTCTTGATCGGATCGATGTATTTCAGCGCCATGAAGATGCCGAGGAACCCGATCGGAATGTTGATCAGGAAGATCCAGTGCCAGGAGAAATAGGTGGTGATGAAGCCGCCGAGCGGCGGCCCGATCACCGGTCCGATCAGTGCCGGCACTGTCACCCACGCCATCGCGTTGACCAGCGCGCTCTTGTCGACCGAGCGCAATAGCACCAGCCGGCCGACGGGTGTCATCATCGCCCCGCCGAGGCCCTGCAAAATGCGCGCGAACACGAAGTCGGTGACCGAGGACGACAGCGCGCAGCCGATCGATCCCAGCATGAACACACCGACCGCCCCCGCAAACACCATCCGCGCGCCGAACCGGTCTGCGGTCCAGCCGCTCGCCGGAATGAAGACCGCAAGCGAGAGCAGGTAGGAGGTGATCGCGAGCTTCAGCGTCAACGGACTGGTGCCAATATCGGCCGCAATCGCCGGCAGCGAGGTCGCAATAACCGTCGAATCCATGTTTTCCATGAATAAAGCGGTGGCGACGATCAGCGGGATCAGGCGTTGCTTGTCCATCGGTATCGGAGAACAGGCGAGTCAGGGGCGGGATGCGGTGCGGCTTAGCACCGCGTTGCGTGCGAGGCTATTGCGGAGTGCCCGCGAAAGCTAAATCCTGTGTAACCTTCAGTTCCCGCCGTGCGCACTATATCGCACTATGCGAAGGTATCTTGTCGAACGAATCGCGTTGTGCGATAATTGCCAGTGAAAGAGATCGAATTCACCTCTGCTGCCGTCCGCTAATGGCGCAAACTCAGCGCTGCGACACGCGCCCAGATCGATCTCAAGCTAAAGACATTCGCAGAAACCGGCGCTGGTGACGTGAAAGCGCTCAAGGGCGTATCAGGCATGCGATTGCGTTCGGGTGACTGGCGCGTCCTGTTCACGATGACGGGCAATACCATCACGGTTCACGCCGTAGGCCACCGCCGCGAGATCTATGATTGAGGGGATGCCATGGCAAAAGCCGGCACAGCAAAGAGCAATGTCCAGTTTATCCGTACCCCCGGCGGCGACGATCTCGCCGTGCTGCCGCGCAACGAATATGATCGACTGGTCGCCTTGGCCGCCGAGGCGCAAGAGGATGCCGGCGCGAGCCGGATTGTCCGTAATTCCATGCGTGCCCTGAAGGAGGGGCGCGAGGTCGTGCTGCCGAAGGCCGTCGCCGATCGTCTGGCGAACGGCGATAATGCAGTGCGCGTCATCCGTGAGTGGCGTGGCATGATTCAGGGCGAACTGGCTGTCGCGGTCGGGATCAGCCAGAACTACCTGTCCGAGATCGAGACGGGCCGCCGCAAGGGGCCCGCCGAGTTGCAGAAGAAATTCGCCCGCGCGTTGGGTGTACCGGTCGACCTGTTGATCGACTAGAGAGGCGGGCTTCTAAGCGCCGCCACGACCGGATCCGGCTATTGTTCCCGGCGGAAAACCACCTAAATCCCAGCCTGACGCGGCCATTCAGGCCGAAGGCGATCGGCGGCGCGGTTGCCGGCGGGCGCTGAAAAAGCCTGTGCATGGCTGGCAAACACTTTGATTCGTCATGTCGCCATGCTATCGACCAGCGTCAACCCCACCGATGGGCTCCGATTCGACGGCGATGCAGCAGGCAGCGCCGGGAGGCGGCGCTCATCCTTTACGTTATCGCGGCGGATCGCCGCCGAAAGGAGTTGGCAATGGCGACGGTACAGGCATCCCCCGCGATCCGCGAGGCCTTCACGTTTGACGACGTGCTGCTGAAGCCGGGCCTCTCGGACGTGCTTCCCTCGGAAGTCGACATCCGCTCTTACGTCACCCGCGCCATCCCGCTCAATATCCCGATCATCGCTTCCGCGATGGACACCGTCACCGAAGCGCGCATGGCGATCGCGATGGCGCAGTCCGGCGGCATTGGCGTCGTCCATCGCAATTTCGACGCCGAGGGCCAGGCCGCGCAGGTGCGGCAGGTGAAGAAGTTCGAATCCGGCATGGTGGTCAACCCGCTCACCATCGGTCCCGACGCCACGCTCGCGGATGCGCTGACGCTGATGAAGGACCACGGCATATCAGGCATTCCCGTGGTCACCGGCGCGGCCAAGAATGTCCCGGGCAAGCTGGTCGGCATTCTCACCAACCGCGACGTGCGCTTTGCCACCGATCCCAGGCAGAAGGTCTCGGAATTGATGACGCACGAAAACCTCGTGACGGTGCGCGAGGGCGTCAGCCAGGACGAAGCCAAGCGGATGCTGCACAAGCATCGCATCGAGAAGCTGCTGGTGGTCGACGATCAATATCGCTGCGTCGGCCTGATCACCGTGAAGGACATCGAAAAGGCGGTCGCGCATCCGCTGGCCGCAAAGGACGCGCAGGGCCGCCTGCGCGTTGCCGCGGCGACCACGGTCGGCGAGGGCGGTTTCGAGCGTACCGAGCGCCTGATCGACGCCGGCGTCGATCTCATTGTCGTGGACACCGCGCACGGCCATTCCTCGCGCGTGCTGGAAGCCGTCAACCGTATCAAGCGGCTCTCCAACGCGGTGCAGGTGATCGCCGGCAATATCGCAACCAGGGACGGCGCGCAGGCGCTGATCGATGCCGGCGCGGATTCAATCAAGGTCGGCATCGGCCCGGGCTCGATCTGCACCACCCGCATCGTCGCCGGCGTCGGCGTGCCGCAGCTCACGGCGATCATGGATGCGGTCGAAGCGGCGAAGAAGGCCAATGTGCCCGTCATCGCCGATGGCGGCATCAAATATTCCGGCGACCTCGCCAAGGCGCTTGCGGCCGGCGCCGACATCGCGATGGTCGGCTCGCTGCTCGCCGGCACCGATGAGACGCCCGGCGAAGTCTTCTTGTGGCAGGGCCGCTCCTACAAGGCCTATCGCGGCATGGGCTCGGTCGGCGCGATGGCGCGCGGCTCGGCCGACCGTTATTTCCAGCAGGACATCAAGGATACGCTCAAGCTCGTGCCTGAAGGCATCGAAGGGCAGGTGCCCTACAAGGGCCCGGTCGCCAATGTGATGCACCAGCTTGCCGGCGGCCTGCGCGCCGCAATGGGCTATGTCGGCGCCAGGAACATCGCCGAATTCCACAACAAAGCCGAGTTCATTCGGATCACCGGTGCTGGCTTGCGCGAGAGCCACGTCCACGACGTCACCATCACCCGCGAATCCCCGAACTATCCGGGCGGGGCGTAAGCTCCGTCTCTCTGTTATTCCGGGCTTCATGCGTCGTATCGTCCCCGAATGACGCTTCCGATTGATTGGCTGCTTCGCTACGGTGACGCGAAGCAAACAATCGGAGGAAACATCATGCCCCAGGGCAAGCGCATCGTTCTCGCCTCGCGTCCCGTTGGCGAACCCAAACCATCCGACTTCCGCCTCGAGGAATATGCCGTGCCGGAGCCGGGCGCGGGCCAGGTCCTCTTGCGCACGATCTGGCTGTCGCTCGATCCCTATATGCGCGGGCGCATGAGCGATGGCCCGTCCTATGCGCAGCCGGTGCCGGTCGGCGGCGTGATGGAAGCCGGCACGGTGAGCGAAGTGGTCGCTTCCAACAACCCAGCCTTTGCCAAGGGCGACATCGTGCTGTCGCGCGCCGGCTGGCAGACGCACGCGCTCTCCGACGGCAAGGGCCTGTCCAAGATCGATCCAAAGCTTGCGCCGATCTCGACCGCGATCGGCGTGCTCGGCATGCCCGGCATGACCGCCTATACGGGGCTGCTCGACATCGGCAAGCCGCAAGCAGGCGAGACTGTGGTCGTGGCTGCGGCGTCAGGCGCGGTCGGTTCCGCGGTCGGGCAGATCGCAAGGATCAAGGGTGCCCGCGCAGTCGGCATTGCCGGCGGCAAGGACAAATGCGACTTCGTGAAGAACGAGCTTGGCTTCGACGATTGCCTCGATCATCGCGATCCCGACCTCGCGGCCAAGTTGAAGGAAGCTTGTCCGAAGGGCATCGACGTCTATTTCGAGAATGTTGGCGGCGCCGTGTTCGACGCGGTGTTCCCGCTGCTGAACCCGTTCGCGCGCGTGCCGGTCTGCGGCTTGATCGCGCACTACAACGATACCGAGAGCAAGCCGCCGAAATGGGCCGGCGCGATGATGCGCGCGATCCTGACCAAGCGCCTGACGTTCCGCGGTTTCATCGTCAGCGATTTCGCCGCCCGTCACGGCGATTTCCTGCGCGACATGTCGCAGTGGGTGCGCGAGGGCAAGGTCAAGTACAAGGAGTTCGTCACCGACGGCCTCGAGAGCGCGCCGGACGCCTTCATGGGGCTGCTGAAGGGCGCCAATTTCGGCAAGCAGCTTGTGCGCGTCGGGCCGGACAAGGCGTGACCCATCACAGCTCAGCGAGCACTGCGATCCATTGGTCGTACGGCGCCGACCTCGCGCATCGGTGAAGGGAAATCAGGAACGCACTGCTGCTTGCGGCTGTTGGTGCCGAGCATGATCCGACAGAACCGGGAACGTTTCGCTCGCCATAAGCGCGAAGCGTTCCCGCGCGAGGGTCATGCACAACCAGCAAGCCAAGGTGCCGGGAAGCCGAACATCATCGGTTCCTCGCATCGCAATGGAGCAGCTAATGAGAAGACTGGCAGTCCTATCGGCAGCACTGATCGGGGTAGCGACGTTGGCAAATCCTGTGGCCGCCCGCGAGCGCTACGTGCAGCGGCCCGCCATGGTGGACCCCGACATGGCCGCCCCGGCCGCCCCGTATTACCGCAGCGGGCCGGCCTACTATCCGGGGCCGCGCGTCGGCGCATTCGCCACCGCGCCCTGGGATAATTCCCCGCCGCCGTCCTACTACGGCTCGCCTTACGCGGGGGCATACTACGGCTACTGACCTCCGGGAAATTTGGCAGCAACACCAGTCCGCCGCGGCCACCGCGGCGGGCTTTTTCATGCCGCCGGTAGCGACATCGCAGGCCTTGGGCAGGGCCACCGTACCCGAAAGATCACAGCGTTAACCAAATGATTCCTGCGCGGTCCACGTTTGCTTGACTGTGCATGCAACACATTGAATCATCACATTATTTTCAGGTGTAGCTATGTTTGAAATCGGTGTTTTCTGTGTCATTTTGCTGGCGGTCGGCTATGTGGTGGCCATGTGGGTCATCAGCCGCCGCGCTGATGTTTTGCATGGCAAATTCGTCGAGGCCGAAGCCGAGCCAGAACCGTTCGGAATAGGGCCGCTGCTGCCGCCGCCGGCGCCGCGCCCCAACGCGGAATCCCTGCAGGCACTGCTGACGGTGATCCAGCAGGATCTGAAGGACAATCATTCACCAGGATCAGAGGGATACGGCGCAGACTTGACGCGTCGGCCTAATCCGCCGCCATCTCTGCGAGCAGCGCGTCGAGGCTGATATCGACCTGGCCTTTCGCCCTGACGTGGCGGACCTCGAAACTGTCGGGCCGGAAGCGGTACTCGACAATCCCGGTTTCCTTGATCCCGATCACGTCCTGCATGTGGTCGGGAATCATGAAGCCGACGGACGGCGCCCAGACATGGCGGACGCCCCGATGGGTGAAATCGCGCCGCTGATGCACATGGCCGCTGCCGACCAGGCGCCAGTCGACCGCGCCGAACATCTCGATCAGGCGGCACCGCGCCGGCTGCGGGACATAGCGGATCGCGGTTTCCGCAAGCTCGGCATCATCAGGCAGATTCAGGAACAGCGGCTTGTGCAGGAACAGCGCAACCGGGTTGCCGTTGACGTTGCCAAGCTGTGAAGCGAGCCAGTCGAACTGCTCGGCCTCGCTATCGAGCCCGGTATTCATGATCAGCGAATTGAGCCCGATGAAGCGCCAGCCGGCGGCCTCGAAGCACCAGCGATCCTCGCCGACGATGGCGCGGAACGCATCGCAATTCTCCTCCGTTGCCGGCTCTGTCGGCGGCGTGCCGACCGCGGTCGGGTTGTCGCCGATGTCGTGATTGCCCGGCAGATAGCGGCAATCGACCGGCAGCGCCGCATGCAGCGACTTGGCAAATTCGAGATCGGCGCGGCTGTTCGGCCCGTCGAAGGCGACGTCCCCGCTGTTGAGCACGAGGTCGGGCCGCGTCGCGTCGACATGCTCGGCGACCGCCTCAAAATTCGCGATCAGCGTCGGCCGGATGCGGGCGAGGTGGGTGTCGGAAATCTGGGTCAGGCGAAATTCGGACATGCGGAATTCCTTTTGGAACGATGTTAGATCGGGCCGAAGTCGGAATGATGACGGTGTCACGTTGTCAGTAGCGGAAGCGTTCGCCATCAGCTATCGCTTGCGTTTTAAACGGGGTATGAATCCCATGTCGGTTCAAATGGTTCTGCTGCCGGTCTTCGTGCTGGTCGGCCTCACCTTCGCGCTGCTGCTCGGCATGATGCGAACGCGGCGCGGAGACACTGGCGGCCCCAACCGCGCAACGCAGCTTGCCGATTGCTACCGCGACCAGTTCGAATTGCCTGTGTTATTCTATCTCCTGATCGCACTTGCGCTGCCGCTGCGCCGTGCCGATCTCGTCATCGTGATGCTGTCCTGGGTGTTCGTGGTGACGCGCTTTGCCCATGTCGGCATCTTCGTCACCTCAAACGATTCCGCACCCCGCTCGACGGCCTGGCTCGCAAGCGCGCTGGTGCTGTTTGCGATGTGGCTCTATTTCGCTCTGAAACTCCTGCTCCTGATCTGAAAGTTCCTGATGACCCCCGCTGCGCGTCTCTCCGCCGCCATCGAATTGATCGACACCATCGACGCGCAGCGCGTGCCGGCGGCGAAAGCCTTGAAGGAGTGGGGCACCGCGCACCGCTATGCCGGCTCCGGCGATCGTGCCGCGATCTCTGGCCTGATCTGGGACGTGCTGCGCCGGCAATCCTCCAGCGCCTACCTGATGGATGACGACAGTGCCCGCGCGCGCGTGCTCGGCATGCTCCATCTCGAGCGCGGCATGGACGTCGACGCCATCGCCGCACTCTGCGACGGCGGCCGCTTCGCCCCATCGCCGCTCACTGATGCGGAGCGCTCAGCGCTGACCTCGCGCTCGCTGCAGGGCGCGCCGGCACATATCGCCGGCGATTATCCGGAATGGCTCGATCCGTACCTCGCAAAGGTGTTCGGCGATGACCGCGTGCCGGAAGCGACCGCGATGGCGAGCCGCGCGCCGCTTGATCTGCGCGTCAACACGCTGAAGACGAGCCGCGACAAGATGCTGCCGCGGCTGAAGCATCTCGGCGCCAAGGAAACGCCGTGGTCGCCGCTTGGTCTGCGGATCGAGCTCGGCGCCGACGCCCGCAATGTCGGCATCCATGCCGAGGAGGATTTCGTCAAGGGCGGCATCGAAGTGCAGGACGAAGGCTCGCAGCTCGCCGCGCTGTTCTCGGCCGCAAAGCCCGGCGAGCAGGTGATCGATCTCTGCGCCGGCGCCGGCGGCAAGACGCTGGCGCTCGCCGCGATGATGCAGGGCAAGGGCCGGCTGATCGCGACCGACCGCGACAAGCGCCAGCTCGCGCCGATCCACGAGCGCCTGTCGCGCGCCGGCGTGCACAATTGCGACGTCCGCACGCCCAAGGGCGACAGCGATCCGCTCTCGGACATCAAGGGCTCCGCCGATCTCGTCGTCATCGACGCGCCCTGCACAGGCACCGGCACCTGGCGCCGCAACCCGGACGCCAAATGGCGGATGCGCCCGGGCGCGCTCGAGGTGCGGCTGAAGGACCAGGCCGAGGTGCTCGCGCGCGCGGCGCCCCTGGTGAAGCCGGGCGGGCGCATCGCCTACATCACCTGCTCGGTGCTGCCGGCCGAGAACGGCGAGCAGGTCGGAGCCTTCCTCGCCCGCCATGGCGAATTCTCGATCATCCCACCCGAACAGACCGCCAGCATCCTCTGGGACAAGGCGGAAGCCTTCGCCGCCGCGGCCCTGCCGTCGCCGGAAGGCTGGCTGATGACCCCCCGCCGCACCGGAACCGATGGCTTCTTCGTCTCGATCCTGAAGCGAACGGGGTAGGTGCGTAAGGGTGGGCAAAGCGCAGCGTGCCCACCATCCACGGTCGGTGCAAGAAAGGTGGGCACGCTGCGCTTTGCCCACCCTCATATGGGGCTTCGTGAGTCAAGGCTCTCAACGAACAGGGTTGGGTTGGGTTTTTGCGGTGAGAGGGCGGCGCGCGGAGCCATGCGTAGCGCAGCGCGACGACCGGGCCCCGGGCGAGGATTGGCTTCCGAAGATTTCTGCAGCTCACTGCATCACCTCATATCCGGT